>WFXK01000114.1 GCA_015490695.1 Bacteroidota bacterium
AAGGTCTCCTGCATTACATACGATTGAAAAGCTTGCAATGCTTTTTGCAAAATAGGCTGTTGCTCCACATAAAGTGAGATTCGGTCGGTTACTTCTAAACCCAGTTCTTTTCTTAAGTGCTGTACTCGGTTAATGAAATCTCTTATCAATCCCTCTTGATAAAGGGCTTCATCAATTTGAAGGTCTAATGCTACGGTCACAACGCCATCGGATGCAACTTCCCAACCCGGAATGTCTTTACTGACAAAAATAACCTCTTCTTTTGCCAAGGAAATAGTAGTACCATCTTCTAAGGTCAAAGCAATCTTACCTTCTTTTTCTAAGCGTTGTTTTTCTTCGTTGGTCATTTGGCTAATGGCTTTCGCCACTAAAGGCATTCGTTTTTGATACTTCGGACCTAATTTTCTATAGTCGGGTTTAACCTCCTTAACCAACAAAGGACTATCTTCAGGAAGGATTTCTAAGGTTTTGATATTAACTTCTTTTAACACGATGGGAGTAATGGTTTCTAAATGGCGCAGCAGTTCTCTTTGTGCTGTAGCAACCAATGCTTTTCTTAACGGTTGCCGAACTCGGACTTTATGTTTTTTCCGTAAAGAGTGTATCAAGTGAGTGATTCGTTGGGCTAAATCCATAGCCTCTTCTAAGTCGGGGAACTCCCATTGTGATTGAACTTGCGGGAAATCTTGTAAATGCACGGAGTTCACTGATGGGTTTTGGTAATCTGTAAGGTTTTTATAAAGCCATTCTGCAGTGAAAGGGATAAAGGGTGCCATGAGTTTCGCTAAAGTCAACAACACTTCATAAAGGGTTTGATAAGCGGCTTCTTTATCTTGGTTTTGTTCACTTTTCCAGAACCTTCTTCGGGATAGGCGCACATACCAATTAGAAAGCTCTTCAATGACAAAATGTTGGATAGCACGTGCAGCAGGCGTCGGGTCATAATCCGATAAGTGCGTATCTACTTTTTTAATCAATTGCTGCAACCGAGAAAGAATCCATCGGTCTAATAACCCTCTTTGCTGAGGAGATAAGGGCTGTTTGTAGTGGAACTGGTCTATATTAGCGTAGATGGCAAAGAACTGATAGGTATTAAACAAGGTTCCGAAGAATTTTTTTACGGTTTCTTTTAGGTGGTCTTCATTAAATCGGAGGTTTTCCCAGGGGGGAGCATTAGTAATCATATACCATCGTAGGGGGTCTGCGCCATAGCGTTCCATCATTAAGAACGGGTCAACAGCGTTGCCTAAGCGCTTAGACATTTTGTTTCCATCTTTATCTAAGACCAAGCCGTTTGCAATCACGTTTTTGAAGGCGGGTTGGTCGCTTATCATGGTTGCAATCACATGGAGGGTGAAGAACCATCCACGGGTTTGATCTACACCTTCTGCAATAAAATCCGCAGGGAAGAACTTTTGAAACCACTCTTGGTTTTCAAATGGGTAATGCCATTGGGCATAGGGCATCGCTCCTGAATCAAACCATACATCAATCAAGTCGGGCTCTCGGTACATCGGACGCCCTTGACTATCAGCTAAAACCACTTTATCTATATAGGGACGATGGAGGTCTAAAGGTTGGTCCTCAAAAGGGTCTTTTTCCATCACCCCGCAAGCAATCGCTTTTTGAATCTCTTCTTTTAACTCCGCAATAGAACCAATACATTTTTCTTCGCTTCCATCTTTATTGCGCCATATCGGCAGAGGAATCCCCCAAAAACGTTGTCTGGATAAGTTCCAATCATCTACGTTTTGCAACCAATTGCCAAAACGACCTTCACCTGTACTGCGGGGTTTCCAGTTAATCGTTTTATTTAACTCCACTAATCGCTCTTTGACCGCTGTCGTTTTAATAAACCAACTATCTAAGGGATAGTAAAGCACCGGTTTATCGGTTCGCCAGCAATGAGGATAGGGGTGTTCATACTTTTCAATACGGAAGGCTTTACCTTCTTTTTTTAATTTTAAAGCAATGAGCAAGTCTACGGGTTTATAATCGGGTTGTTTTAAAAGTTCTGGTGGGTCAAATTCAGGTTTGACGCCTCTACCTGCGAAGTCTGTTACCTCAGGACGGAAACGTCCTTGCTTGTCCACTAAAGGAACCCAATTACCTTCTTCATCCTGCACCAACACACTGGGAACCCCTTCCTTTTTACATACTTTAAAGTCGTCGGCACCGAAGATAGAAGCCGTATGCACAATGCCTGTACCCTCGTCCGTCGTTACAAAATCTCCAGGAATGATTCTAAAAGCCTTTTGTTGTAAGGTTTCATTGACCACATAAGGCATCAATTGATGATAACGAATGCCAATTAATTTTTCTCCAGAAAAAGTTTTTACAATCTGCCAAGGTAATCGTTCTCCTTTTTTAAAAGTTTCCCATGGAGCGTTTTCCATCTCTTTGTCAAACCATCTTTCAATACAATCCTTGGCTAAGATGACGCTAATTCTATTGCCATGATAGGGATTCAAAGTTTCAATTTTTACATAAGTGATTTCTGGATGGACAGCCAAAGCGCAATTAGAAGGTAGGGTCCATGGTGTAGTGGTCCATGCTAAACAATAAACTTTTTCATCTGCTTTATCAAATAAGAATTCAGAAGTTTCATTTCTTTTGAGTTCAAATTGAACGACCACACTAATATCTTTTACGATTTTATAACAGCCGGGCAAGTTAAGTTCGTGGCTACTTAGTCCTGTGCCTGCTGCGGGAGAATAGGGTTGGACAGTATACCCTTTATAGAGCCAGCCCTTTTGATAAATCTGTTTTAACAAATACCATACGCTTTCTATGTATTCATTGGTAAAGGTAATATAGGGGTTTTTCAAATCGATCCAATAGCCCATGCGGCGGGTAAGTTGTTCCCACAGGTCTTTGTAACGCATTACGGCTTTTTTACAAGCCGCATTATAGGCTTCTATGGAGATTTTTTTTCCAATGTCTTGTTTAGTGATACCTAAACTTTTTTCTACTTCTAATTCAACAGGCAATCCATGGGTATCCCATCCTGCTTTCCGAGGGACGTAAAAACCTTTTAGGGCTTTATAGCGACATATAAGGTCTTTGATAGTTCGTGCCATCACATGGTGAATGCCAGGTTTTCCGTTCGCAGAAGGCGGTCCTTCATAAAAAACGAACAAAGGGGCTGACTTTCTGATTTCAAGACTTTTTTCAAAAACTTGATTTTTTTCCCAGAACTCCAATATTTTCTCTTCAAATTCTGGAAAGTTTTGTTTTTGATAACGTGGATAAAGGACTTTTGTTTGTGCAACGCGGTGCATAGTAGGCGCAAAGTTGCGAAAATTTAGGGTTCTAAGCAATTTGTTTGGGTTTCAGTACTGCATTGTGCTTCAATTTGCTGTTATGGAGTTGTTAGTTAAGCCTATATACCTTTGGGGAGACTAATAGAGTTCCTTATCAGCCAAATAGCGTTCTAAGTGATATTCGTCTTTAATAAGAACTTCTCTTGGTTTAGAGCCTTGTGGCGGTCCGACAATGCCCCATTGTTCTAATTGATCCATGATTCTACCAGCACGGTTGTAGCCAATACCTAGCTTCCTTTGCAGTAGTGACGTAGAGCCTTGTTGGGTTGCAACAATTAGGCGAGCAGCTTCTACAAAAAGCGGATCTAACTGTGAAGTGTCACCTTTACCCTTCTTTGGTTCTTCCTCCAAAACCTCAGGTAAAAAGTATGGTGTTTCAAAGCTTGGCTGGGAAGCAATGAACTGCACTAAG
>WFXK01000115.1 GCA_015490695.1 Bacteroidota bacterium
AAAGGGAGGGCTAAGGCTGCTTGAGACCTTGGTAAATAGTTGTAAACTTCTTGCGCAATAGGATAATCCATAAAACCATTTTTGAGTTCTTTGTAATTGTTCTTAATGTAATTCTGATAGGCACTACTCTCGTATAAAGGTAGAATAAGAGATAGCACTAAAATCCATGGCTTATTTTGTTGGTAACTCCAATAGAAAACTAAAATCAAAAGGATATAGTAGGTAATCCAAACAAATCTTCCAATACTGCGTAGTTGTGCTACAAAGGGAATGTATTGAATACCAGGGGGATAGTTCCAAAACCAAAACATAGAAGCAGTACAAAAGGCAATCAATGCGATTATACTCCAGTGAAATAATAGCTTATTAAAAAGCCATCTTCTTTTTCTTACCATTTGAACAGCCATGCTTGCAAGGGCTATGTTAGACCATAAACCTAAATAGCCATTCCCTTCTGCTTCTTCATTACTGATAGTTATTCCAATAAATTGCATAAGCTTGTTGTATACAGGAGTAAAAGGAGAGAAACGGCTAAACAATAGCGTTTCAAAGTTTGCTCTATAGGCAGTTAATCCCCAGGGGATAGCTACCCTATCAGGATGATTATCTATGCTATGACTCCATAATAAAAACAAAATGGCAGGTAGTAAAGTTGTTAACAAAACGCCAACTTTTTCTTTCCATTGGTATAAAAAAGCAATGCTTAACAAGTTAAAGAAGACCATCATTGCACCTACATAAGGATGACAAAAAAAGGTAAGGAACAAGTAAATCCCTAAAAGAAGATGAAAATACCACTTTGAATGTTGAAGCAATTGTAGATGGAGCCATAGTAGTAGGGGCAAATACCATCCTATTGCTAATGCATAATGGGCTTCTAAACGCAGGATCTGCGGGCTAAGTACCATGATTGCCATTGCAGCTAAGGCAGCATACCACCACGCTACTCCCAAAAGCATCAAAATATCACATAAAAAAATTGCCCCTATGACAAAGGAGCTTAACAACACAAGGTTCATGATGCCAATAGAAAAAGTTGTTACAGCAGGAAAAAACTTTGCTAATACTTTAACAGTGTTTGCTAACAGTGGAAAAGCATCCATAAAAATGACCACTTCACCATAAGGGTAGTTCATTCCTTGGAAATGCCAAAAGGTAGAATCCCATTTAACATGGTAAGCGTAGGTATAGTAGTTTTTTATTCCGTCGTGTTGGGTATTGAGTAGGATTTGATTAGGATTTAACCATAGGGGAGCATGGAAAATAAATAGATAAACAAAGGTTAAGAGCGCAGCGGCAAGGATTCCTTTAAGCCTCTTCCTCTTCTTCATCATCTGCTAAGAGTACCGCATCTTCATTTTCATCAAAATATTGTGCTAATGCTTCTAAGTCTTCTTCGCCAATCATTTCAAACAATTCTTCTATGTGACTTTCTTCTAAGTCTTCTTCTAAAAGGGCGTCTAATTCTTCTTCAATTTCTGGAAATTCTTCTGTTAGGATTTCTTCCCATTCTTCTTCTTCCCATGATTCATCGGCGAGTTCTTCCAGCCATTCTAAGGCATCTTCTTCGGGGACACTGCCCCCTGTTAATTCTTCATCCTCGGGCCAAAGCGCACGTCGGTTCCACATAGTACTACAAAAATAGGAATTTTAATCCTTATCCACCAAATGCTGTAAGTGCTTAAAAGCATTTAATAGCGTTTTCACGTCCAACGGCGCTAATTGAGCACTCTCTATTGCCTGTACTTTCACAAAATAGCCTTTACTTCCTTTGCGTTTTTTATCCCATTGCCATTTATGAGCCATCGCCTCTGGAGTAATTGTTTTTATCCACTCCAGAGGAAACTTCCATACTTTCATCCATTGTAGTAGTTGCATAGCAATCGTTTCTTGTCCTGCAGTAAGGAGCTCTACTACTAATCCCACTGCTATGTACTCTCCATGTTTATGTTTTCCATGAAGGGCTTCCAAAGCGTGTCCAACAGTGTGTCCTAAATTCAATAAAGAACGATAACCTTGCGTTTCATAAGGGTCTTGTTCTACAAAATGTTTTTTGATCGCCAAACTTTGCTTGATAAGCGGTTCTAAGGTGGAGATGTCGTCTTGGGGTTTTCGGTGTAGTACTGTTTCAAAAAGTGAAGCGGAGGCTAAGATGCCATGTTTTACGATTTCTGTCAATCCTGAACGGATTTGTGCTATGGAATTGCTTTTTAAGAAGGCGGGGATGATATGGATTTCGTTGGGGAAATAGTAGGTTCCGATAAGATTTTTTGTTTGGTGGAAGTTTATAGCGTTTTTGCCGCCGTAGGCGGCGTCGGCTTGTGCTAAGAGCGTCGTAGGAAAGAAGTCCATTGCAATTCCACGCATCCATGTAGCCGCGGCAAATCCGCCTACGTCTAACACCATTCCCCCTCCAATAATCCCTATACGAGCATTCCGAGGAAGTACTAAACGATAAAAAAAATCCCATAATTGCTGAAGTGTCGCTATGCTTTTATTCCTCTCGTTCGCACTAAGTTTAAACACAGGAGGTAACGCATACCAGTTCAAATACCGCTGATATACCCACTGGTCTACAATCAACGCATCGTAGCGATTCCAAAAAGTGCTGTCGTATAAGTTCTTAGAAAAATACAATGTACTTCTTTTCATCATTGGCACAAAAATAAAACTTTGTTTAATTTTGTAGCAATGGAGAAGGCGTATTCTGTCCACGAAATTAACCTTTTTATTCAAAAAGTATTGGATAAGCAGCCAGCATTAAAGGATATTACCGTCATAGGTGAAATTGGACAATATCAACTTCGCAATGGGCATTTGTTTATTACACTTAGAGAAGAGGTAAATGGCAAGACTGCTGTGTTAAGTGGGATTTTTTTCCGTTATCAGCAGCGATTAAGTGGTTTTTATCCTGAAGATTTTTCTGTTGGGGATTTAGTAAGGGTTCGGGGGAGCATTACTACGTACTTTTATGGTTCAGAGAGCCGTTATCAATTGCATATTACGGCGATACTACCTGCGGGGGAAGGGAAAATCGCTTTGTGGTTGCGCCGTGTAGAAAAACGATTAAAAGCAAAGGGCTATTTTGATAGAAAGCGTCCCATCCCCTCTTTTCCTAAGGCAATTGCGGTATTAACCTCTTTACAAGGACAAGCCCTTCATGATATTATACAAGCGTTTAAGCAACATAATCCTGCGATAACCCTTTATTTTTTTCCTGTGTTAGTTCAAGGAGATAAGGCAGCAGAAAGTATTTTAGTGCAGTTACAAAGGGCACAGCGTTATCATAGCGATATTGAAGCGATTGTGATTGCT
>WFXK01000116.1 GCA_015490695.1 Bacteroidota bacterium
CATTCGGACGATTCTAAGCAGCATGGGTGCAAACCTAAGGAGTTTTATTGAGTTGTTCTTTAAGGCTAAGCAGATGTTTGCGGATTTCTATTCTTATTGGTAATATGAGGAATTTAAGCATTATTTGAGCTTAAAAATCGTCGCGCTTCCCTAACCAACTGCCATGTCGCAACGAAACTTCTGAGCAAATCCCACAGCATACAATAATAATACTATCCTTTTCATGGACAATAAACATTTATTGTTTCAAAAATTGTATCTAAAACGATGTTAGTAGGCTGAATACTTTTAAAGAACCATTTGTTGTATCTGATACCCATGTATTTTCACTTCACTGTGTAGGTATCAGAGAAGGATAAACTGCAGCTGCTTTTATAAGAACTGAGGGAAACGAAGGACACCTACTAAAACCATTTTGAGCTATTACCGCTATCCACAAAGCATCGGATTGAGTAATCCCTACTAAAAAAAAGCATCAACGTATCTTTATAAGAAAACACTTGACTAATGACCTTGGTTTGAGGAAACAAACGAAACCATTGCAAATGCCCCACTTTATTCAGACAAGCTACAAAACCTTTGAAGTCGTTACCACTGCTATCTATTTGCATCCCCACCACAAAATACAGACTATCTCCCATAGAAAACCCGTCGTAAGGAATAGTTGTCCCGCTTCCAATGACGACACTGCTCCATAACGGTACAAAACTACTATCTAATCTCATTAGCAATATAATAAATAGCCGTCTTTTGCAATAACAATCCTTTTCCATCTACCTTGAGTACATGTTTCACAGTGAGCTAACTGCATAATAGAATCCTTATGCTATTGAGAAATGTGGTATCATTAGGTAATTTGCAATGTACTATCTACGAAACCTCAACCCGGTCCCCAGTTGCCACCAAAAACAGCAAAATAGTTCCCTTCATAGGGGAGCATGTCGCTAATGTTATCCCCTATTATAGAAGTTCCAATTGGACTACTATACCAAAAGTGTTGACTTAAAACATTTCCTAAGGAATCCAAAACAAAATGAGCTGCTCTACTATTGCATAAAAACTCATTTTCCGTGGTCCAAAGTCGAATACTAAGTCTATCACATCACCTTGCCCTTGTAAAAGGATTTTTACAACCTGTCAATTCATTTCCTGAATCAAGTAGACTAAGTGTAGTGTAGGGAATAGAGCGTGCCCATAATAAAGTGCTATCCTCAATGGCAAACAAGTAGAAAACAGAAGTACCATAATAAGAACGACTTGCTATACAGGGGATTATCCATTTACTTTGCAGATGCAAAGGATACCAACCTACTGCTATGATGTCCCCTATATTTCCATTACCCCATAGTTGTTGCTTTACTTCTAAAGTGTTATCTATTACAGTAGTGTTAGTCCCATAGTATCGCCTTGAGGTTAAGCTATCCGTCAGATGTTTTTATTGTAGGAAAAGGAGTATAGCTATCCCATATACGCCATAAATCCTGGCAATGCAATCGCATTGCAGGCCAAGAAAAGAAGTATCATTGACTTGTATCCTGCCATAAAAGGTCATATACACGGCAACTCCACTGAGCACGCACCACTATAAACGCCATTAACCACAAAATACTAAACCGTAACATAGCTATTCCTTTATAAATTTTCCATACCAACACCAAGAAGGAGAGAAAACTGCGATGAAGTACATTCCTTTAGCAAATGATACTATGGAAATCCGCTCACCTTGCTTTACCGAACTCCATCTATTTATTACCTTTTCCAATGCATCATAAATTATTACTTCTATTTTCTCAACTCGCTCATCTTCCCATGGTAATTTCAATATAGAAGTATCAGGATTAGGATAAAGGGATACCTCTATCATTTCCTCTTTCGGTTCAGTCTTTGATGTCATTACACAATCTTCTAATTTCAATGCACTCTGTTCAAAATATTGTATTCCTTTAAAAATAACTTCCATAGCGCATAAGTCCAATATTTCTGTTTTAAGAAATAAAAAAGTCCAGCTTCCTATACTTTCCAAGATAAGATTTCCAGACGTTTGGTAAATTGGTTCTTGTTCATGGACAAAAAAACGCTTAAAAGAATTTCCTTGCCATTGAATAGTAGCTATCCAATCTACTCCTATTGTATCCTCTACACCACGACTCCAATAAATACCAGCAGTAGTATTGAAATCATAAAGCAACAAAAAGCTTTGGTACGATGTATCATAGTAATAAACGCGATTATTTTGCTCATAAACCAAGAAATCAGAACTATCTTCTGGGGTATAAAGCGAGTTAAACGACAAAGTTGTCCTTGGAAAAAGTATCCTTAACCGCTTTTAATTCCCATATTTGTCGCACACAAGTGATATATCCCCACATATTGTACTTCTTAACACTAACTTTATACTGCCAACGAGTCCCCACAGGTGCCCACGTCTGGGCTAAAGCAAGGCTTAGAGTAAGAGCATTAAACACTATATGAGTCTGAGCATTGGGCTTTTTTTATAAGAGACTAGGAGATAAAGTTACGGCAAAGTTCGAAGCTTGCAATATTTTAAGTAGCGATTTTGCTTATTTATTGATATGTCTTTTTCTGTCTTTCTGGGGGAAGAAAGGATAGCAAGCGTAATTGGGATGTTTGCTGAGAACTAGGAAGACTTTTAGCGTTTCTGAGATTTTTACGTTTAGCATGATGCAGCAGCCATCTACGCTGCAAGGTTTTTTAGTGTTGTTGTCCTTGTGCAGGTCCTTCCATTAACATGCATCATTCCAAACTGTTGGCGAAGAACCTCAGTATGGATTTTTTTTAGGGGGTTTTTTGAATGGAAACTTAAGGAAACTTTTAGAGTTTCCCCAGAGTTCCAAAAAGAGATGTCCCGTGCTTATTCGGTGTAATGGTCCGACTGTCTGTGCTGAATCCACTACATCATGCTAAGTTGTGAAATGAGAAATAGCGACACAGATTCTTCTATGGAAACCCAAAGAAACTCTTAGAGTTTCCAAAGTTTCCATAGATACACTATAACATCTGCAAATCCAATTCATCCCATAACGACTGCAACGCTTTGTTCTCTTTGAACATCGCTTCTAAAACTTTCTGTCGGGAGACAAAAAAGTTTTTCCGTTGCGTAGAACGAGTATTTTTATCTTGCGACTTCGGTAAGTGTAACACAATAGCCTGCACTCTTTCCCTACAATCCCTTAATTGCTGCTGAATAGCCCATTTAATCTTCTGTTGCCTATGTTCGTCTATGAACATCTTGCTATACAAGTGCAAAACCCCATCCTTTAATTCATAATTCATCTGACGAACCAATGAACCCAAATGTTTGTCATCTTGTAAATGTTTCCATAAAGTTTCTAAGGAAATCGTTTGCGTATCCGTAAGTGATACCGAATCTAAAATCGTATTCAATTGTGTTATAGAAGTTGTCAAATGATTTGCCTCAGGCTTTAAAGAAAGATTTTTTTTTTCTACTTTCCTTTCCTCTGTCTTAACATCACCAATCTCTTTTAGGACTTCTTGCAAATGTGCTAATTTAATTAACAATAGTTCTACCACTACCTCAGGCATTGCACTAAAACGCAAGGAACTTTCTGCACTAACACATAAATTAAACGCATTGATCAAAAGCGATTTAGGAATATGTGACGCATGAAGTTTATACTTTTCTAAATAATTTTCTGGTACTTCCACTAAAGAAACTTCTTGTAACATTTTTACCATTGTTAAGTTTCTGAAGTGATTTATAAGTCCTTGGAAGAAGTGCATGACAGGAAAACCACTTTGTTTAATGGTATGAAACTTTTCTAACATTGTTTTAACATCACTTTGGAGCATGGCTTCTGTAATAGTAAAATAATCGTCATAGTCTAAGATAAAGAGGTTTTTTCGGACGATTGCATAGGTAAGTTTTCCTTGGCTATAGTTAGACATTTGGTCAAATATGCTGAGGGCATCTCTGAGGGCGCCATCGGCTTTAAGCGCAATCAGTTGAAGAGCAGCAACCTCGTACTCAATCCCCTCTTTTTGCGCTACTTCGCTAAGATGAGAAACAATCTCTTCTGTAGTTAGTCGCCGAAAATCAAATTGTTGACATCGGGAAAGAATTGTAGGAAGAATCTTATGTTTTTCCGTTGTTGCCATAATAAAGACCGCATGTTGTGGAGGCTCCTCTAAGGTTTTCAAAAAAGCATTAAAGGCAGCAGTACTTAACATGTGTACTTCATCTATGATGTAAACGTTTCGCTTGGCTTCCTGAGGCGTATAATGAACTTGTTCAATCAAGCGTCGTATATCTTCTACGCTATTGTTAGAAGCGGCATCTAATTCAAAAACGTTTAAAACTTTTCCTTCATTAAAACGTTTGCAATAGTCGCATTGATTACAGACATCTCCTTCTGGTGTGAGTGATTCGCAATTGAGCGCTTTGGCTAAAATCCGGGCACATGTGGTCTTTCCTACCCCTCTTGGACCACTGAATAAATAAGCATGTGCTACCTGTCCAGTTTTTAATGCATTTTTTAAGGTTTCTATCACATGTTGTTGCCCAACTACTTCCTTAAACGCGGAAGGACGATATTTTCTTGCTGAAACAATGTAGGTCATAGATGCTTCTTTAGTTTTTCCATTAGCATTAAGAAAGGACGGGTGTTTTGCATAATATAGAAATGAATACAGGGTGCTCCGTGTTGTAATAAATCTAATGCTTGCCGATAAGCCCACTCTACACCAACTTTTAAGACCTCTTCTTTATCCTTAGCAGCCAATACTCTATCTACTAACTCCTCAGGCAAAGAAATGTGAAATGTCGCAGGTAAAGAAGTGATATGACGTTTTGAAGTTAAGATTTTTAGTCCTGGAATGATAGGCATTGTAATGCCCATTGCTCGGGCTTGTTCTAAAAAGCGGTAATAATGTTTGTTATCAAAGAACATTTGTGTTACAGCATAATGGGCGCCTGCTTTTTGTTTATTTAGTAGATTCTGTAAGTCAAATTTCATGTTTGGCGCTTCAAAATGTTTTTCTGGATAGGCAGCCACCCCAATACAAAACTTTGTTTTAACGGCGTTGATAATAGGGTCTAAATAAATTCCATTATTCATGTTGACTACTTGTTTGACCAAATCAATAGCGTATTTGTTGATGGTTCTTCCATCGGGGATGGGTTTAGTGTATTTAGCATCTCCACGGACAACTAAAACATTTTCTATGCCGATGTAGTTCAGTTCTATGAGGGCGTCTTCGGTTTCTTCTCGGGTAAAGCCATTACAAAGCAAATGGGGCACAGGGTCTACATTGTATTTGTATTTAATAGCAGCGCAGATTCCGAACGTACCAGGACTTTTTCGTTTAACGATTTTTTTATACGTTCC
>WFXK01000117.1 GCA_015490695.1 Bacteroidota bacterium
AGTAAGGTTTTAACCATGGTTCAAACCATTGAACAGGTAAATGTTTAGTTGTTAGTAAAAAATGCATGGGTTCTGTCGTGTCTTTGAAATCGTAAAATCCTTCTAATTGTAATAAATGCACTTTTTCGTGAATAATCACAATGGAGATAGGGTCTAAACGCTGTTTCTTTAATTGATATTCCCCTTCAGCACTCCAAGTACCGTAATCGATGGATTGATAACGTAAATGCTGAATTGTCGCATTAAAATGAATCAAATCGGCATGTTGATAAAGTGGCAGATGGATAAAGGAGGAAAAAATACCTTGAAGCGCTTCCTTAGATACTTGCGGAATCAAAAAAGCAAGGTGAGCAGCAGGAAGATGACTTATGGATAAAGTAGGTGCATGACGCGTCACCTGAAAACGGATGCTTGCATTCGTTGTTTTGTGTAGCCATTTTAACCGCCCTTGATGAAGCCGAAACCCCGAACCAAACAGCAAAGGTTGCGACTCTACTAAGCGAAAAGTATCCTTAGCAAAAATAAAATAGCTGTAAGTAGTATCCCAAGCAATGCTCCAATATTGATTCGTTAAGGTCACAGCAATAGCAGAAAGCCATTGAATATTAGAAGTGTCATGAACGAAAGTTAAGTTAATATCTCCTTGCCGGTCTACAAAATAGCCATTGAGTACAATATTGTGCCATTGTAAAAGCGGTTGATTGGAATAACCTAGCGCTTCTCCTTCTATATTAAAAGCGATATTTAGTCTATTAGCTTCCTTAGAGGCATGGCTAAATACATGAAAGACTTTCGCTGCCCAACCTAAAAAGTGCAGCGTGTCTATAACATTGCTGTGCATAGTAAAAGAAGTATCTTGCGGTTGAAAATGATAATGAATATTAAAAGTCGTATTCGGAGCGATAAACAAAGGTGTAGAACTCAAAAAAGTACTTATTGGCTCAAATCGTTTAACCTTAATCTCTATATCTACATGAACATTATGGGGTTCTTTTAACGTAGGAGGAGAAAGCAATAGGCTATCTATCATGTAATAGTGGGTGAAGTAATAGCGCCAGTATTCCCAATGGAGCGGTAAATGATGATAATGAAAATGGCCTTGAACGGTTGCCGTTATGAAATCAGAATTCAACCATAGTTGGTCTTGTTCTCCTCGCTCAGCACCCAAGGTTACAGATGCTACTTTCAAATGGGTTCGTTGTTGCTTGTCATAAAGACTCAATTGTTTTAAGAATAATTGCCCTTCTAAATCTTCTATGTTGTTTCCCTGAGCTTCTATTTGAACCAACGTAGAAAGACGCCAAGGTAGTTGAGGTATTGCTAAATAATAATCTAAGTCTACATGGGAAAGTTTTCCCTGTAAACGTAATTGCTTTTTATGATGATGATGGTCTAAGGTAAAGGTTGTTCGTACTATTCCTTGAGGGGCTTGTGCAAAAAGACTTCCTTTTAAGACACTATCTTGCCATTGTAAGACAGTGTGCAAGGTATCTATTTGATAATGATAAATATCACTTTGGTGGCATTGTAAAGTTAAATGGGTTTTCATGACTTCAGGCTGAAGCCCCCTACCTTTTATTTTTAAATAAGCATTGATGTTGCGTCCACTGCGATGTTCTAATAAAGTGTCTAAATCTAATCCTTTGGTTTTTATCCATCCTTGATAAGCCAACTGATGAGGAAACGGAAGCAATTTTAATTGTATATTGCTTTGCAATTGTCCTTGAGGAAAGTGTAATGTCCCCCGAAGAACGAAATCTTTGGGTAATCCCACCATAGACCCCTCTATAATCGCCCAAGCAACCTTAGAAAAAATATGCGGTAAATTCACTTTCAAAACCGATACCAAATCATCGTAATAACATTGACTTTTGTGTAAATGGATATTTAAAAACGGATAGCGACTGCGATAATTGCGAATATTGAAACGGCTGTAAAGAACAGAGTTCCCTGATTGAATCACAAGGAAGTCGCTACGAAGTTTTTTTGCACTCCCAATAACACTGCCGTGTAGCTTCACTTTTGATTGTAGCGGCAAAGGAGCAGGAATAAACTTTTGTAAATCTTGGAAAACTATCTGCGCACTGTCTATAAAGCATTGGAAATATTTTTCTCCTTGAGGTTTAAATAACGTTGCAAGTCCTTCTTCATCAAAGTGGCCTTTTATATTCAAGTAAGTAGAATCGTTCCATTTTAGGAAGAGGTGGTGGATTGTTAGCGGTTTCGCTGCTGATGGTCGCCATGCACCACTACTTTGCAATCGCAACTGAAATCCCCAACGACGCGGTAAAAAATAACCCCTTAAAGATTGAATATGAAATTCAAATTGGTTTTTTAATTCATCCAAATAAAATTTCAAATCTCCCTGGGCAATGTATAAAGTTATATCATAAGGATTAAACCGCTGATGCTTGGATAAAGTATCTTTTCGCAAGGAGTCTATGTAACGAAAACGAAAATTTTGAAGATTTAAATAATGAATGGCTAACCAAAGAGGTTTTTGTTTTTTAGAACGTTTTTTCTTCAAAAGATGGATGTAGTTCCATAGACTATCTTCACCTCGGTAGAGCTTTATATAAGGATTAACAATGTAGAGTCCGTTAGTGCCTATACGTAGAAGGGAGTCACTACGAAAGAGTAAAGCACTTAGAAAGTTTTGGTCAAAAAGATTGATGCGGATTTCTGAAGCAAAGAACAAAGTATCGTTATAGCGGTCTTTTAAAAAAGGTTTACGGAATACTAAATGAGCGGGGAAATCCAATGCAACGCTTTCAATCGTCAAAGGAACACGCAACACCTTCTCCATGAACGCAACAGCATAAGGCAAAACCGCATTTTGTACATAAGGAACACTCAATAAAATTTTAATGAAAATGATAAAAACAAAAATGTGAACGATAACAAACGTTATTGCTTTAAGACTCCACTGAAGTAGAGCATTAGCGACCTTTTTTAGTTGTTGTTTTAGTGACATATTGATACAGCTGGGCAATTTCCTTATCATTTAGGAAGGGGAAAGCAGGCATAAGGTTTTTCCCTTGGATTAAAGTGGTTTTGAACATATCGGGTGTACCTCTGTAGGGGGCTAATGAAGGGGCTTTTAAATAACCCCCTTCTTTATTTTTCCCATGACAACG
>WFXK01000118.1 GCA_015490695.1 Bacteroidota bacterium
TCGTAGGGGTTAAAGTTTATAAAAGAAAGGGGCTTTGAAAGGCGTAATTTTGCTGCAGAAGGGGGGTGCCTTTCCCAGTGGGCAAAGCGTTTAGCCGTGAGGAGGCTCACGGCTTTTTTATTAAAAAGCAATGAAAAACACGCCGATGACCATTAACATCGTTCCTATCCAGCGATAAAATGCATAAGGCTCTTTAAGAAAAATAGTTCCATAAAAAACAGCCCACAACGCACTGGTACGCTTCAAAGCAATTGTGTAAGCTGCTAAAGTCCACAACAGCGTATACATTTGAAAAATCAAGGTTAGGGCATTAAACACCCCTGACCAAAATAACGGGGGTAAACTCTTACGGGGAAGCGCTTTCCATTCCTTTTTGTACAACAACCCTACAAGAAACAACAATGCAACCGCTGTGTTGGTAATCATGCTCCAAAAAACAGGACTGCTAGCACGTACGCCTATTTTATCTAAGTTGGAAGTGATGCTGGTTAAAAAAGCAACACCCAACATTAATCTTGCACCTTTATTGTATAATAGTCCTTTTAGTGGTTCTATCCATCCTTTTTTAAATCGGTGTCCGTTCAAAACATACGCTCCTACGACGATGGCAACAATGCCTATAGTGCCTTTTAAGGAAACCCACTCCTGTAAAATCCAAGGAGAAGTTATTATCATAAAAAGGGGAGTAAAGCTCATGAGGGGTAGCACTACAGACATTTCTCCATAACGCAATGCTGCAATAAGTCCCCAAACATTGAGGAATTTCAAAGCAATGGCAATCGCTGCAACCTTCCAAAAAGTAGGCGTAATTTCAGGAGTGCCTTCCCATAAAAAAGCGGGGATGAATACCACCAATGCTGCTATACGGGTTATGAATGCTACAACGTTAACAGGGGCTTGGTATAAAAGTGCTTTTTTGTTGAAAAAGTCCTTAGTTGCTTGGAAAAAACCTGTTGCTAAGGCGAAAGCTACCCAATTCACACGTTAAAGCGGAAATAGATGATGTCGCCATCTTGGACTTGATAGGATTTACCTTCAATGCGTAGTTTTCCTGCTTCTTTTACTTTTTGTTCTGAACCGTAATGGATTAAATCTTCATAGCGGATGACTTCAGCACGGATAAAGCCTTTTTGGAAGTCGGAATGGATGACGCCTGCGGCTTCCCATGCGGTTGCACCTTGGCGAATCGTCCACGCCCGAACCTCCTTAGGACCCATAGTAAAAAAGCTTTGCAGCCGTAATAACCGATAAGATGCCTGAATCAATCGCTCTAAACCCGTCTGCGCAATTCCTAAGGCGTCCAAAAACGCTTTTCGTTCCTTTTCTTCCATCTCCATTAGTTCCTCTTCCAATGCTGCAGCGATCACAATCACTTCAGTACCTTCTTGTTCCGCAATTGCCTTGACCTTCTCCACATAAGGATTTTCTTCCTCATAGTCAGAAACATTACAAACATACAACACAGGTTTTTGTGTTAATAAAAAAAGCGGTTTAAGCCATTGTTGCTCTTCTTCACTTAAAACCATTGTTCTTACATTGTTGCCCGATTCTAAGTGCTGTTTCACTTTATAAAGTAGTTTTAGTTCTTTTTGTAATTCTTTTTTGCCGGATTTTGCTGCTTTTTCAATGCGTTGAATACGTTTTTCTACGGTTTCTAAATCTTTTAATTGCATTTCCAGTTCTACGATGTTTTTATCTCGGATGGGGTCTATATTGCCTTCTACGTGGGTAACTTCGGGGTTTTCAAAGCAACGCAATACATGAATAATAGCATGCACTTCCCGAACATGGGCTAAGAACTGGTTTCCTAATCCTTCACCTTTATGGGCACCTTTGACCAAGCCAGCAATATCTACAAACGTTACTGTTGCAGGTGTGATTTTTTGAGGTTTTACAATAGCGGCGATTTTATAAAGTCGTTCATCGGGGACGGCGGCAATGCCTTTATTAGGTTCAATAGTACAAAAAGGAAAGTTTTCGGCAGGTGCTTTAGCACCGCTGAGCATATTAAACAACGTAGATTTTCCCACATTAGGCAGTCCTACAATACCACACGCTAATTGCATTGTTAAAAATCGCCAAAAGGGGTTACAGGAAGTTGTGCTATGGCTCTTTCAAATTCTTCTTTATTAGGTGGTTTTCCATGCCAACGGTAATCATCTTCCATGAAATCTACACCTTTACCCATGATGGTATTTAATAAAATCATGATGGGGCGTCCTTTACCCGTTGCCTCTTGTGCAGCTTTCAATACTTCAAGCACTTTTTCTAAGTCATTCCCTTCTTTAAGGTGGAAGCACTGCCAGCCGAAGCTTTCCCATTTTGCTTTCATATCTCTTGGATGGAGGACGTCTCTGGTATCCCCATCTATTTGTTTATAATTCCAGTCCATGATAGCGATGAGGTTATCTACTTTATGGTGTGGGGCAAATTGAGCGGCTTCCCAGATTTGCCCTTCTTGTGCTTCTCCATCCCCAATCAAACAATAAACTAAATAAGGATCGTTTTTTAATCGTTTTCCTAAGGCGATACCGATAGCTACCGATAATCCTTGTCCTAAGGAGCCTGTAGCAATACGCACGCCGGGTAATCCTTCTTTCGTTGCAGGATGCCCCTGTAAACGGCTATTGATTTTACGAAACGTTTTTAACTCTTCTACAGGAAAATAGCCGCTACGAGCTAAAACACTATACCAAACAGGAGAAATGTGTCCATTAGATAAAATAAACACATCTTCTCCGCTACCATCCATGGAAAAGTTTTTGGGGTCATAGCGTAGAACATGGAAATAGAGCGCTACCATTAGTTCTGTACAACCTAAGGAGCCGCCGGGATGCCCTGAACGAGCCTCATACACCATGCGTAAAATATCTCTGCGCACCTGACGCGCTAATAACCGCATCTGCGCTACATCGTAACGAAAAGGATTGCGCTTCATCGGCTGCACAAAAGTAGTAGTTTTAAGGATAGATGCTTAAACGATACCAATATCTTTCCCCCTCCTCTTCCACAATCAGATAATATAACCCACTTTCTAAACCGCCAGATTTTAATTGCAATAAAATTGGAGAACGAGGTTGTAGATAACCTTCATAAAGAAGTTTTATAAAGTCATAAGTTTGTTTTAACAGCCATAGTCGCACTTGTCGTCCTTCTTCAGTGGTGATGGTTATCCACAAATCTTGGTCTTTTGAAGCAAAACGAGGGAACCACGTTACAGAAAGTCCTTTTGTCTTACGTTGCTGCCATGATAAAACTTGCGAATAGGTTTTATAACCCAAATAATCTATGTGGACTAAACGATAATAATAAGGTTGCTTGTAAATAAGGGGTTCGTGGTAATGGATAAGATTTTTTTTCCGCGGCGGTAGAAAGAGGGTGTCTATAGTATAAAAGTTTTTTCCATCGCTTGAACGTTGAACGAGTACCCAAGCCGCTTCTTGAATTTGGCTTTCTATCTGAGCAACGATATGTAGCCATCCTTGTGAACGCCAAAGTTTAACTTCTTCAAAACGGGTGAGCTTTAAGATATTGCGTTTAGGGTCTGCGGCAATAATGTACCATTTTCCTTGGATTTGTGCAAAGCCGATAGCGGGGTCTGGGTTTGCACGTAAAAATGCCCAGCGACGAGCCGTCTCTGGTGGCAATGCCAAGGTCTTAACACGCCGCTCATCTATAAAAAAAGGAATACTATCGGGTAAAAAAGGTACATAACGACTGGGACTAAAATAAAATCCTTGTAAAAACGTGCCATCGGGGGCAAACAGCGCCACATAATCGCCCTGAGCACCTTCCATTGGAAAACGAATTAAAAAGTTCTTCAATTGTCTAAAATGAAATTGTTTAGCGCCAAAACGTTTTTTGCTATTGGTCAAAATCAAACGTTGTTTGGGGCGTAACACCACCGATGGCAATTGTAAAACATAGTAACGAGTAGCCACATAATAACCTTTTAAGTTCAAAGCATAAGGTTTAGGATTATACAACGCTACATAAGCAAACGTCCCTTTAGTAGGATTTCCACTAATAAACTTTACAATAACAGGTTGTGCCCATAGGTACTTAATTATCCAAATGCAAAAGAAAATAATGCTTTTTCCCTTTACGGAATAAAACATATTTGTTTGCAATCAAGTCCTTTTCTGATAACACATAGAAAGGGTCCTTTACTTTTTGTTGATTCATTGCCAATCCTTGATTTTTTACTAAACGTTTCACTTCTCCCTTAGAAGGGAAAGCCTTCGCTTGGACTAATAGTTCTGCTAAAGGCTGTTGCCACTGCGAAACTTTATAAATAGGTACTCCTTTAAACACACTTAACAGCGTTTCTTCATCACAACTTTGAAGATGTTCCACAGGATTTTTTCCGAAGAGGATTTCTGTTGCTTTTTCTGCTTGTTGTAGGGCTTTTTCTCCGTGGACGAATCGTGTTAACCACTGAGCTAGATGTCTTTGCGCGATTCGTTTTTCGGGTTGTTGACGATGGGTTTGAAGAATTTCTTCAATGGTTTCCTCTTTCAATAAGGTTAATCGCCATAGTAATGGTTCTACTTCATCATCGGCAACATTTAACCAATATTGGTAGAATTGATAGGGAGGCGTTTTTTCAGCACTAAGCCAAAGGGTTCCTTGTTCTGTTTTGCCGTATTTTGTCCCGTCTTTTTTTAACAACAATGGCACTGTAAGTCCGTGTAGTGGTTTTTCCAAATGTTTTTTTGCATAAAAGATTCCAGTGGTGATATTTCCCCACTGGTCTGCACCACCAATTTGCAAGTAGCATTGATAATGTTTTGCTAAGTAATAAAAGTCGTAGGCTTGTAGTAAGGGATAACAGAATTCTGTGACAGAGATACCTGTTTGGAGTCGTTGTTCAATGGTTTCTTTAGCAAGCAGATAGTTTACAGTGATGTGTTTTGCCACGTCTCGCAGGAATTGGATTAAAGAAAAGTTTTTGAACCATTCGTAATTATCTAAGATGAGGGCATTGGGGATAAGTTTTTGGATTTGTTTTTTTAGTTTTTCTTTATTATGTTGGATGATTTCCATAGGAAGCAGTGGTCGTTCTTGTTGTTTTCCTGAGGGGTCACCGATTAAGGCAGTAGCGCCACCTAAGACCACTATGGGCTGATGTCCCGCCTCAGAAAAATGAAACAACGCCATTAAAGTAGCTAAGTTCCCAA
The DNA here is from genome assembly GCA_015490695.1 of Bacteroidota bacterium. Classification (GTDB taxonomy): domain Bacteria; phylum Bacteroidota; class Bacteroidia; order SpSt-205; family S141-50; genus S141-50. Next base: position 5,181 of record WFXK01000118.1, read on the forward strand.
CATGTAAGGAGTCTGCTGTAGGGTCAATCCCTATATAAAGTCGTGTGGGTTGAGTTAAAAGCTCTTCTATTCCAGGAGTTTTTTGATAAAGCAGGCGTCTTCGCTCTAAAGTAGTTATAATTCCCATCGCCACGAAATTAGAATAGAAAACGAAATAGGTCAATAAGCACATCGTACCAGGCATGGCACCAAGCGGTGATGGCAAAGCCACGAAAGACTAATAAAACATTCATTAACAACCCAAAAATCATACGTTGAGCGAAAATAGGTGCTTTTAAAGGGTCGGCAAAAGGTCCGATGTGATGGGCTAAAGCAAACAAAAAAGCGCAGAAAACCACTACAAAGAGCACCCATAGCGGATGACGAGGGTCTTTTTTAAAAAGTCTTAACAACAAAAAAAATCCTTGGACTAACAAAAGCCGAAAGAATAATTCTTCATAAAAGCCTGCTCCTAAGGAGAGGGTAATGGCTTCTAAGAACGTAGGCGTATAACGAATGATTTTCATTGCAAGCAAGCGTTTCATTATCCATGGCATCCATTGAAACACCACAATTGCCCACACAAGCGCCTCTAACCACATAAAAAACAAAGTCGCATAACTTAAGCGAATATCCCGTTTTCTATCTTGATAAAAGAAAATCAATCCTATAAGGGCGATTGCCAAACTAATCATCCATGTGCGATAAGGAAGTAATTGCAATAAATAATTAAACCAAGCATCTACGGCGTTAACGATTTTTACAGGTCCACTGATAAAAAGCATTTTTCCCAGTTCATAAAGGGCTAACAACACTAATGCCAGTACGTAATTATGGGAAGGGCTTAGGCTATTTTCCCAGTAGCGTTTCATTGCCACATTTGTTCAATATAGGATTTACAGCCTTCGTCTCTTATTTCAATAGGGAGGTTTTTTCTGGCATTTTTCAACCATTGTTGCAGTGTTTCCATTTGTTTTGTTTGGAGTGCTGCTTGTTGGAAGCGTTCCCAATCCCATTGTAAATTCGCCCGATGGGGGGGATAGCGCTTAATCAAACGAACTAAACGAAATCCTTTACGTAACGTCAAAGGGTCTATATAAGGAATTGGGTCGGAAATCTCCCCTTCTTTTAACTGGTCTACCGCCAAATAAAGTTCTGCATCTAAGTCCTGTAAAGGGATTCTAAAACTACCGCTATTGCTTACAATCCATCCTCCGTTATCCTTGGTTTGTCGGTCTTCAGAATACTGTTGTGCTGCTTCGGCAAAGGTTAAACTATCTTCTAAAATCACTTTTTTTAATTGTTTTAACCACGCAATGGTTTCTTGTTCTTCTTTTGAAGTGATGACTGCTTTGATAAGGATGTGGCTTGCTTCTACGCGGTCGCCAATACGTTTATGTAATTGAACAATATGGAAGCCGTAAGGGGTTTCAAACACGTGGGAAATTTCTCCAGGTTGCATTTGAAAAACCACTTCTTCAAATTCAGGGACCATTTGTCCTTTACCAAATTCGCCTAAGTACCCTCCGTCTTTTGCTGTGGTGAGGTCTTGAGAGTATTTTCGTGCCATTTCTGCAAAGGTTGCTTTTCCTTCTAAAATCTTTCTACGGATTTCTTCTAATTGTTGTTTTGCCCGTTGCCGATTTTCCTCTGAAGGTCTTGGATAGCGAACAATATGAGCAATAATTACCTCTGCAGGGATATACGGCAAACTATCCTTTGGAATCTTACGGAAATACTCTTTAACTTCCTTAGGAGTGATTTCAACATTGCTGATGATGGCTTGTCGTGCCCGTTCTATCAATAATTGCTCTTTTATCTTGGGCCTTAATTCTACTTTCAAACTCAAAATCGGTTTTCCGTAAACTTTTTCTATGGCTTCAACGCTGCCGGCTTGTTGAATCATTAATTGAATTCGTCGTTCAATCTCTGCTTCTACTTGTTCATCAGGAACTTCTAAGGAATCCATTTCGGCTTTTGATAACAACAAATAGTTGTTAATCATAGACATTAGTACTTGACACGGAAGATGTTCTTGGTCTTTTTCGCCCATGTAGAGCAAGTACTTATATTGTTCTCGCCATTCGGATTCTAAAATGATGTGGTCGTTTACTACGGCGACAATCCGCTCTAAAACCTGAGCAAACAAAATACTATGGAAACAACTGAACAGCAGAATAAAATTGCGCATCTTTTTCTTGTTTTTGTTTAACTAATCGCTGAATAAGGCTTTTAAGGATTTGTTTTTCTCGTTTGGCAATTAAATATTGTTTTAGTTGTGGTCTTACCAATACTAAGGGCATGGGTTCGCCTACTTCTATGCGCTCTATGTATTGAAACAGCAACAAATAATTTCTTTTTTGATAGGTAACCCACAAAACATAAGGTTGCGAACGAGGTTGGTAATTATGCAAAGCCGTATGAAAAAGTTTACCTAATGCTATCAAACTATCTTGAGGCTTCCATTGTCCTTGCAGGTCATAGCGAACAGCACGTCTTTTGGCTTCTATACGAATCGTTTCCCATAAAGGGTTTTCTTGATTTAATAATTTCTGAAATAATCTTAAATCGGTTAATCTTCTTACCAGCACATAGCGATAACGAACCCATGGCTGCGTGGCTAATAGCTGCTTCTTATGTAGTTCATAAGCCTTTTGATATGCCTCTTCTGGAAAAAGGGTATCTAAGGATTGATTCAAATAATATTGTACATAAGCCTGTGCGTAGTATTGATACCGTAATCGTTGTAATTGTTTTTCTATGTCTTCTTTAATCGCTTCTGGTAGTTCTTCTTCTCCTTGTTGGGCTAAAAGCCGTGTTGCAATCCATTGCTGGACATAATGGTGGACAAATGCTACACTATCTTTTTGGGAAAACCCTCTTGGCATTTGTTGACGAACCTCTTCTATGGTTAAGCGTTCATTGGCTACCCGAGCTAAAAGTTGCTTATCTATTGCAGGTGGGTTCCATCGGCAACTATATAGGCTAACGAAACAGATAATCCAAAGCCTTTTCATTGACAGTTGCTGGATAGCGTTCTTTTAGACTATTGACCCACTGCTGTTCTAAATAATTTTGATACAAGGTAATGGCTTTTGCTTTTGCCTCTTCAAAATCCATGATACCAGCAGGACGATGCTCTACCACCCAATGCATTGCATATTGCCCATCTTCTCCTTTAGTAATCGGGGTTAACGCACCATCTTTATAGGTACTTAACTCTTTTGCCATAGCAGAACGCTCTATCTCTTGAATAAAATGCATTACGTTCACCATCAAACGCTTGCTTTTGATTAAACTATCGGCTAAAAACTTCCGGCGTTCTACAGGCAAGTCTGTTCTTTGTAAAACCTCTCGCAGCTGTACTAAGCTTTGAGAATCTGGTGCTTGATAAGTGTACCAAACGACCCGAGGTCCTACTTTGAAGCTGTCAGGATGCTCTTCATAAAAACGTTTTAATCCTGCAGTGTCTTCCAAGGCTTTTCGCCATGCTACTTTTTCTATCATCCTGAACAATAGAATCCCATCTCGGTACTCTTCATACAAATACCGAAATTCTGGGTACTTCTTAGGCAGTTGACTACGTTCATACGCTAATAAGCGTTCTTTTACTAACGCATTAAAATCTTTCGTTATTTGCACTTTGGGGTCTGGCGTTCCTGGTGGACGGGTTTTACGAGCAGGGAAATCAAACAAATCTTTAACAGTAATCGTTTGATGGTCAAACGTTGCTAATACCATGTTTTGAA
>WFXK01000119.1 GCA_015490695.1 Bacteroidota bacterium
AAAGAGGAGGATAGCAAATCCAACAGCCCACCAACCTAATTGTTCAAAAAAGTGTTGATAGATAGGAAGGGTTTCTTGCGGTTGTAGTTGTGCTACGGGTTTATCAATAGCGGTTGTTTTAGCGATTAAGGCGCCGATGTTGTGGGCTAAGGAAGAAGATAAAAACCAAACACCCATTACAAACCCTACAACGCGCTGAGGAGAAAGTTTTGTTACTAATGAAAGTCCAATAGGGGAGAGGCACAATTCTCCTGTGGTATGGAGGAAATAACCTAAAATAAGTGCCCATAAAGGAGCTAAACTATCGGCGCCTGCAACATGACAACCTAAAACAAAAGCAAAGAACCCTAATCCTAATTGTAAAATCCCTAAACTGAATTTTACAGGGGCACTGGGTTCTAAATTCACTTTTTTTAACCATCGCCAAAGTTGAGAGAATAAAGGCGCCAATAGAATAATAAATAAAGGATTAACGCTTAAAAGCGCTGTTGTTTTGATTTCGGTTCCTGCTACGGTTCTATCTACGTTTCTGTCCGTAAATAGGGTGATAGAACTACCTGCTTGCTCAAATAGTGCCCAGAAGAAAGCACTAAAGAAGGAAAGCACAATAACTACCCATAGTCGTTGCCTTGCTTCTATGGTATCTTGCTTGAAAGAAAGCACAATGAGGATGATGAGCATAGCGACTCCTAAACTAGGAATAGCGTATTCTAAAAGATTGTGACCGTAGATAAGCAATATGGTTAGAGGTAACAGGACAATGATACCGATAATAATCCATATTTCTACGGGGATGCCGTAATAAATTGTTTTAAGCAGTTGGGGGTTAGGGCTTTTTCCAAAGTTTTGGAAGATATTGCCTTTTCGGAGCCCGTTAATGAAGACGAGCAGTCCGATGACCATGCCTATGCCGGCTAAGGAGAAGCCGTAGTGCCATCCGTAGATTTCGCCGATGGTGCCGCAGGTTAGAGGGGCAAGGAAAGCGCCGATGTTGATTCCCATATAAAATAGAGTAAAAGCGCTATCTTTTTTCTCTATTTTGTCGGCGTAGATTTCTCCTACGAAGCTGGAGATATTGGGTTTAAAAAAGCCGTTTCCTAAGATAAGCAGCGCTAAGGCTAAGAAGAAGATGTTTGTTGTTGCAAGGGTAGCTGGTGCGCCGTCTTGGTGAACTAAGGGAAGGAGTCCCATGGTGAAGTGTCCAAGTGCCATGAGCGTACCTCCGATTAAGATGGCTTTGCGGTAGCCTAAGAGTTGGTCAGCGAGATAGCCGCCAAGGAGCGGTGTAGCATAGACTAATGCTCCATAAGCACCATAAATCGCATAAGCATGTTTATCTTGCCATAAAAGCGATTTAATCATGAATAATGTTAACAAACTACGCATGCCATAGAAGCTGAAGCGTTCCCATAATTCAGCAAAGAACAAAACAAAAAGCGCTTTGGGATGGGATTTTCTATTCATTGCAATCACAATAGCAATCCATACGATAACAAACACCCATGCCCAAATCATTATTTGAATGCTTGCTGGTAACGCTCCCATAGCGGCGCAAACTTAGAAAAAATCCTAAGGAAATCACTTTTTAAGAACGATTGCTAAAAACCCTCTTTTCCACAGTTTGAAAATGAATAAATGGGAGGAGTAAATCCAATTTTAGATTCTGAGATCCACTTTTCAAAGACGATTATCTTAAAATTGTGTTACCAACGTTTTTGGATTTCTCCTTTGCGGTGTCAAACTGATTTTCATGGTGACGTTTGTAGAGAATCCTGTTTAAGATTGTATCAAAGACAACAAATTATCATAAAGCTTCGCTATATTGAGTTTGTAGAAGTTTATCATGAGAAAGCGAGAGATATCCTTATGGATGAGTGCTATGGAAGAAGAACGTAAAATACAAAGCAGTAGAATCAAGGGACCTTAAAACTTAGGTGTGTTTAGTTTAAAGGGATGCTTAAGGCCGCATTGTGCAAACAAAAAGGTAGCACAACCTACAAGCCACCATACGTATTTCATGATGTGCGTTCTTTTTGCGGGGCAATGTTAGGTTTTTTAGGCATGGCTTGGGAATACCCTTATAAGACTATTGTTCATTAGAAAAAAAACTTCTAACTTTGCTTTCTATGATTTTATTCCTATTTCCTATGTCCCGAAAAAGCAGAGCACAAAACGTTATCCGTCAACACATGCTGTATAGTTTAGCTACAGGTTTTATTCCTATTCCGCTTGTAGACATCGGTGCGACCACATGGGTACAAATGCGTATGTTAAAGAAACTTTGTGAAATTTACGACCAACCTTTTGAAATCCATCAATTAAGAGCACTGATTTCTGCCTTGACTACAAGCCTTGCTGCCCGTATGGGAGCATCTTTATTAAAAATCATTCCTGGTGTCGGCAATATCGGAGGTGGACTTTCTATGGGCGTTTTGTCTGCCGCCCTCACTTACGCCTTAGGCGACTTCTTCGTATTCCATTTTGAACAAGGCGGTACCTTAGAAAACGTCAACGTAGAACAAGGAAAAGCCTACATAGAAAGCAAATTCAAAGAAGGCGTAGAAAAAGCAAAAGCCATGAAAGACCAATCTAATATCAAAGAAAAACTACAATTACTAAAAGAACTTAAAGAAGAAGGGTTGATAACAGACGAAGAATATGAAAAGAAACGCAAGCAGCTGATAGAACAACTATGAACAGCAACTTTATTGATTACGTAAAAGTTTATTGTCAGGCGGGGGATGGTGGGGATGGGGCAGTAGCATGGCGAAGAGAAAAGTATGTAGATAGAGGCGGACCTGATGGCGGCGATGGCGGAAGAGGAGGAAACATCTACGTAATTGCTAACCCCCAGCGGTGGACCCTGCTGCACTTAAAATACACAAAGTTTGTCAAAGCACCTCATGGACAACCAGGAAAAAACAAACGAAAAACAGGAAAAAGTGGGAAAGATGTTTTTTTAGAAGTCCCCTTAGGTACCGTGGTTAAAGATGCCGAAAGTGGACAAATCTTAGGCGAACTGCTTTATCCGCAGCAGAAGTTGTTAGTTGCTAAAGGCGGCAGGGGCGGAAGGGGAAATTGGCACTTCCGTTCCCCAACTAACCAAGCCCCAGATTTCGCAGAAAAAGGAGAAAAAGGCGAAAAAAGAACCATCATTTTAGAATTAAAACTTTTAGCCGATGTTGGCTTAGTAGGTTTCCCAAACGCAGGGAAATCCACTTTACTGAGCCGTTTGACCCGAGCACGTCCTAAAATCGCCCCCTATCCCTTCACTACCCTGACCCCCAACTTAGGAATCGTAGAACTAAGCGACTATCGTTCTTTTGTTATGGCAGACATCCCAGGCATCATTGAAGGCGCCCACTTAGGAAAAGGGTTAGGACTACGCTTTTTAAGACACATTGAAAGAAATGCTGTGCTGCTATTCCTCATCCCCATAGATACCCCAGACATCCAAAAAACCTATCAAGTCCTCCTTAACGAACTCCAAGCTTATGAACCCTCCTTATTACAAAAACCCCGTATGCTCGCTATCACAAAATCTGATTTAGCTGATGAAGACTATAAAAAACGTCTACGTCCGTTCTTACCCTCGGATATTCCCCATTTGTTTATTTCCTCCATAACAGGGGAAAACCTTGAAACTTTAAAAGAGCAATTGTGGCAAATGGTTCAAAAACAGAAACAAAGAATGCCTTTGTACAAGTAAAGACGCTGCTGTATATTTGCGCAAAAATTTTATTTTTCCCATGAAGGTTCGTGTGGGAATTAACGGATTTGGTAGAATAGGGCGTTTGGTTGCGCGTAGATTACTTACTATGCCAGAAATAGAACTGATAAAAATCAATGATTTGACCGACTCCAAAACCTTAGCACACCTTTTTAAATATGATAGTACCCATGGGATTTTTCCCGGTGAGGTGAAAGCCGATGAAAAATACCTTTATATTGATCAACAGGCGATTTTAGTCAGTGCTGAGCCAGCCCCTGCAAACCTCGCTTGGGCAGATGTAGAAGTGGATATTGTCATAGAAGCCACAGGGAAATTTAGAAAGCGAAAAGATGCAGAAAAACATCTACAAGCAGGTGCTAAAAAAGTGATTTTATCGGCACC
>WFXK01000120.1 GCA_015490695.1 Bacteroidota bacterium
ATTCCAGAGTTATAGCTCTGTTCATAGGAGGCTTGTCCGTAGGAAGCTAATCCTACAATCACATCGCCATGGCGGATATTGTTAACGATTAAGATATTTCTAAAAGGGCGGGCAAAGAGCGTGAAACCAATTTCAAGGATACGGACACTATCGGGAACTTCTGCAGTCTCTCCTCCTGCTAAAGCAATATGAAATCCTAATTGATTTAACTCTTCTATGTATTCTTGTGTTGTAGCGATAAGTAGTTCTATGACTTCTGGGGGGACTCTAAAGGGGTTATAGGAAATCACGCAGGAAGCTACCATATCTTCAAAGACGCCTACACAGGCTAAATCATCCAAGTTCATGACCAAGGCATCTTGCACCAGTCCTTTCCATGCTTGGAGGTTTTGGGTTTCTTTCCAATAAAGATAGGCAAGTATGGGTTTAGTTCCTGCCGTATCGGCATGCATTACATTAGCGCGCTTGGGGTCAGAACCTGTGATGTCTGGTAGGATTTTACAGAAAGCGTTGGGGTATAGTCCCTTATCTATGTGTTTTAATGCTTTGTGCAGCGTATGTTTTTGTGAAGAAACCCCCCGAGCCCCGTATCTATCTTTCATGGGTGAACAAATGTATGAAAAACTAACAAAGGCGCATGGGTGTGCGAAACCACTTTTTCGGTTACACTACTACGAAGTAACAATTCAAAAAAACGGCGATAATGTTTTGCCATCCCCATCAACACAGGACGATATTGCGCCCCATAGTGTTTAATCCCCTCTATCACATTCTTAGCTTCCATCAAAACATAATCAACAGATGCATTCCAATAAAACATTTGTTTTAGTTGTTGATACACTTGTTCTACTTGTTTTCTTTCAAAGCCGTAGCGGGGATGCAAAACAGTAAAGAACTGTAAAGTACAATCCATTGCTTTACAAAAATTGGCTGCTTGCGCTAAGGTATATACATCTAATCGCATAATATCTACAGCTAAATGGAGTTTTTCTATGGGTTTATAGGGACATTCCTTAGGCACGACGTAAACAGGTACAGGGCTATCTTCCAAGACGTTAATGGTGACACTTCCGAAGATGCGATGGGTTATATCACTTTCGCCCTTAGTTCCCATAACAATTAAATCCACTTCTTTTTCTTCTGCCACAGCACAGATTTCAGGTGCAGCAAACCCCATTTGAGCTACATAAGCAACTTTTAAATCGGGATATTGTTGCCGAAGCTGTAAAGCTAATTCATCTAATTGGTCTTCTGCTCTTTGATGCAAAGCATCTGCAATCCCAGGGCGTAAAGTGTCGTTGGTAAAAGGGTCGGTCGTAGGTAAATAATACGCATGAAACAAAAGCAACTCTGCTTGAGTCTTTTGACACAGGGCAATAGCGTGTTTTAAGGCATTTTGTGCCGTTGAAGAAAAATCTGTAGGAAATAGAATTCGTTTCATGGAGCAAAGATAAAGTTTTTATGAAGAGGGTAATAAATGTTTTTCTTTCAAGTAGGTTAAAAAGGACTTGAGGCTTCTTTCCAGGATTTCGTAGGTCTTTTCAAAATCTTTTATATTTCCCCAGTAGGGGTCGGGCACGTCGCTTCCGGGGGCATGGGGGTCAAAGTCTCGCAATAGCATCAATTGTGCTTTAGCACCATCGGGTTTCAATGCTTGTGCAGCACTTAGATTAGAGCGGTCCATGCAAAGGATGTAATCAAAATGGTAGAAATCTTCTGCTTGGATTTGTCTTGCACAATGGCGTATAGGGATGTTGTGTTTTTTTAAAACAGCACTTACGCGCTCATCTTCGTTCTCTCCGACATGCCATGCGCCCACCCCTGCAGAGTCTACAATAAAATAGTTTTCTAAGGCTTCTTTCTTTAATAAATGTTGGAAGAGGGCTTTTGCCATGGGAGAGCGGCAAATATTGCCCAAGCATAAAAACAAAACCTTTATCATGGTTTTAATTGATAAAGGATTTTTGCACAACCTGCTTTAAGCGGCTTCCACTGCGGTAATTCAATGCTTAAAGCAACAAACATGCCTTTACTCATGTGGAAAAGTGGGTCTTGAGTCAAATAAGCACCAAAATCCGATATAGCAGGATTATGACCAACAATCATAACATTGGAATAAGTATCGTCCAAAGATTCCACAACTTTTTTATAAGAAAAAAGGGAGCCTGGGTAGAGTTGTTCTTCTACTTGTAAAAGCAAAGATTCTTTCAGTTGTAGTTGTTTTAGTAGTTCTTTTGCGGTTTGCAGCGCTCTTAATGCGGGACTGGTAAGGACTTTATTAGGTCGTTGCCATCGGTCTAATAACCTTAGAGCAAGCTCTGGTACCAGCTGTTGCACTTGCTTTATTCCTTTATCAGAGAGGGGGCGTTCTTTATCGGAGGGTGCCTCCTCAACCGCATGAGCATGACGCAATAAATACAATCGCAATGCCATTGCTTGGGCAAAGTTCTAAAAAATTTGTCACTTTGCGAATTTCTTATTATATTTGCCTTGGATTAAGGATAGGGGGCTATGGCAAAGAAAAAACGAGCAATCTTGTGCGTAGACGACGAAAAGATTGTCTTAGATTCCCTGCAAGAACAACTAAGCGCCACTTTTGGCGATGAATTTGAATATGAAATTGCCGAAAGTGTAGAAGAAGCATGGGAAGTCATTGAAGACTTAGTAGCCGACGGCTATGAAATGGTATTGGTCATTTCCGATTGGCTCATGCCCAAAGTAAAAGGCGATAAGTTCTTAATAGACCTGCACAAAAAATATCCTAACACGGTAAAAATCATGTTAACAGGACAAGCAGACCCCGAAGCAGTAAAAAACGCGATGGAAAACGCAGACTTATACGCCTACATCCGAAAACCTTGGAAAGCAGAACAACTGATTGAGTATGTCAATCAAGCATTGAAAGAGCTGGGCTTAAAATAAGCCTCTATGAAAAAGCCTGTAATCCTATGTGTAGATGACGAAAAGATCATTTTAGATAGTTTAGAAGAGCAAATTAATGCTCGCTTAGGCGAGGAGTTTGACGTAGAAGTCGCCGAAAGCGGCGAAGAAGGATTGGAAATTATTGAAGAATTAGAAGAAGAGGGAAGAGAATTAGCTGTGGTCATTTCCGACCAACTTATGCCCGGCATGAAAGGGGCTGACTTCTTAATCAAAGTCCATGAACGCAATAAAGATGCATTGAAAATCTTATTGACGGGGCAAGCCTCCTTAGATGCGGTTCAAAAAGCCATTAATGGGGCACGGCTTTACCGCTACGTCAATAAACCATGGGAAGAAAACGACCTGATGCTAACGATTCAAGAAGCAGCTTATAGCTTTATTCAAAAACGACGTTTAGAACAATACACTAAAGAAATCCAAGAGTACAATCGGCTCTTAGCAGCGTTAAACAGCGCTATTCAAGACCTCTCCAGTGAAATCGCTTACGATAAAACGGTTCGGAAAATCATGAACCACGTTATTCAAATCTTTAAACCTGAATACGCTTACTTAATTGTTCAAGGTTCTAATGGACAATTACAAGTCAGAGGTGTGGGC
>WFXK01000121.1 GCA_015490695.1 Bacteroidota bacterium
AACTCATCCATACCCAAACACCCCTACCCGACAGCATTACCTCATTTAACCAATCCTCATCTTCCAACAATAAACGCTCCTTCCAAAACGAACGCAACCAATCCTCCCCCAGCTTACTACGCCCCTTCAATAAAGAACGCTGAACAAACACCCAATAGCCTGCACAATACCGCTCTAAAACCTGCTTAAACCCTTTTTGATACGCTTCAGTAAAACTACTATACGCATGTAACTCCAATACCGCATACAAAGGTAAACCTCTATAATGCCGATAAAGCGCCTCTAAAGCCGCTTGTACCTTTATAGGTGTATGAGCAAAATCCCGAATTAAAACCCGCTGTTTATCTTTATACAAATGTTGCAAACGATGATAAACCCCGGGGAAATGCGCCATCGCCTCTAAGAACTCTTCGGGTGAAATCATCCATTCCTGTGCTACACGCCAAGCTGCCGCTAAATTCCTAAAATTATGACGCCCTATAAGAGGCACCACTGCCCTTGCCTTCCCTATCTGAACCTCATAATACTCCCCCTTACGAACCGCCCGCAACGTCCGAAATGGACGCTCATAATGTATCTCCTTATTCAAATACCGCTTAACTAACCCCTTCAACACCCTATCCTCTTCATTATAAATACACGTTCCTGCCTTGGGCAATTGCATCAATGCCTCCTCAAACACCTGTACATACGTCTCAGGCGTAGGATAAACATTCAAATGGTCCCAAGCAATCCCATTTAACACCAAAATATGTGGCTTATAATGCAATAGCTTCGGCATTGGGTCTAATGCCGAAGAAGGATACTCATCCCCCTCCAACACAATCACCGGAGCATCTGAATTCAAACGTACTGTCTCGCCATCCCCAACCAAGCCTGCACCAACAACAAAATCTATTTCCTTATTTAAATATTTAATAAGGTGAACCAACATTGCACTCACGGTACTTTTCCCATAACTTCCTGCAATCACTACCCGCTGTTTATGCTTTGCATAATGACGCAGCCATTCCGCAAAACTTTGAATAGGAATCCCCAACGTTTGTGCTTTTTGTAATTCTGGATTATCTGCGGCAGCGTGCTTACCTAAGATAATCAAATCTATATCTGTTGTGATTTTATCGGGATACCATCCTAAGGCTGGTGGCAACAACGCATGTTTTTTAAGTGCTGAGAGCGCTGGTTCGTAAATCACATCATCAGACCCCGAAACTTCATGCCCCATGTTTTTTAATGCGATGGCTAAGCGGTGCATAACGCTTCCCCCAATCGCAATAAAATGAATACGCACAAGGCAAAGGTAACGAAAATCTTTTCTATTTTTGTGCGACCCTTTAAGTGTTATTACGATGGCACATCCAAAACGTAGACAATCACACAGCCGCAGTAGGAAGCGAAGAAACCACAAACGGCTAAAAGCCATGCCCTATTACATTGACCCTGTCGCAGAAGAACCCACCTTGTACCATAGAGTTTGTCTGGAAAGTGGCTACTATAGAGGCAAAAAAGTAATGAAAGGTAAAGAAGACGTTGAATGAGCTCCCCTGTCTACATCGGCATAGACGTTATGGGGGGAGATTACTTCCCTGAAGCACCTATTGAAGGGGCGCTCTTAGCTAAAGACCACATGCCCGACGGCAGCGCTATCGTGCTCGTCGGTAATGAAACCATCATCCAAAACTACTTTAAACAACGGGGAATGAAAAACCCATTTAAAATCCTTCCTGCTCCCCAATACATCACCATGGATGAAAACCCTGCAAAAGCTGTAAAAGCCAAACCCCAATCCTCTATCCACATCGGTCTTAAAGCTTTAAAAGAAGGAAAACTGAAAGGTTTTGTTTCGGCAGGGAACACAGGAGCTGTCGTCGTCGCCAGCGTCCTAATATTAGAACCCATAGAAGGCGTCCTAAGACCTACTATCGGACTGATCTACCCAGAAATGCTGGGGAACCGTAAATTTCTCCTTTGTGATGTCGGTGCTAATATTGATTGCAAACCCGAAATCCTTGCTCACTTTGCTTGCTTAGGAAGCATTTTCATGAAAACTATCTATGGTATTGAGCGCCCCAGTGTCGCCCTATTAAACATCGGAGAGGAAGAAGGCAAAGGGAACCAACAAACCAAACAAGCCTACCAACTACTAAAACAAATGAAAAACATCCACTTTATCGGTAACATTGAAGGAAGAGACCTTAATCACAACCCTGCCGACGTCGTAGTCTGCGACGGCTTCATAGGAAACATTATTTTAAAATATGGTGAGTCTTTCTACAGCGTTCTAAAAAGCCGTTTAGACGCCAGTGACCCCTTCCTACAAAAGTTCAATTTCTCTCGTGTTGGAGGACTTCCCCTCATTGGCGTCAATGGAAACGTGCTCATAGGACACGGTATCTCAGGGCCAGAAGCCTTCAAAAACATGCTTATTAGTGCAGCAACCTACCATCAATTAGGACTTTTGCAAGCCATCCGTAATCAAATACACCAATTTAATCGCTCCTCATGAAGGTTAGAGCTGCCATCACTGCTGTAGGACACTACATACCTGAATACGTGCTTACCAATGAGGAACTCTCTAAAATGGTGGAGACCTCTCATGAATGGATTATTGAACGTACAGGTATCGTAGAACGAAGAATCTTAAAAGGTAAAAGAGGAACTGCTTATATGGC
>WFXK01000122.1 GCA_015490695.1 Bacteroidota bacterium
TTGCACGCGCATGTGATCCTCTTTACGAAAACATTGACTTAATAGCACTGCTTGCGCACTAACCCCATAATAACGACCTTGAATCAACTGCTCATCAACCGATAAATCCCCTTCTTGAATCCACCGCTGCCAAGGCTCCAATGCTATCCATTGCAGTTTTTTAAGCGTCTTAAAACTAATTGCACCATTTCCCTCGGGAAGTACACCTTGTGGCTTAGGGAGAAAATAATAAAGTTGTTCTTTGTATTTAGCAAAAGGAAAAGCAGAAGAAAGCGGTAAATCTTCTAAAAACGCTTTCACCTTTTCAGAATCATCTTCCAAATAGCCAATAGCAACTAATGCCCAAGCAATGGCTGAAGCTAAAGTATCGGAATGAATAAACCCTTCTGTTTCTGTTAACTGTCCCGTAGGACGTGGACTAATATGCAAAGGAGAACGAAAATACAACAAAAAAGCACAAAGCTCCATAGCACCTTAAGTATTGGATGAAGAATGGTTGTTCGGCGATAATGCATCCCAGGGTTTTGTATTTTTACTTTCTTCCCATACTACTTTGCCATTTTCTGTCTTTAGCTCATAGACTTTTACCTCTTTAATTCTTAATTCAACATGCCCATAACCTCTTGATCCTGAACCACCTAAGTAATCGTGATTTAGTAATGCGATACCCGCTTTTAACAATTGAGCATTTTCATTTTCGTTTTGGTTTTCAAAAACATTGACGACGATTTCTATATTAAACTTTGCGCCTGCGGGCACTCGTTCTGTGTTGCGTAAAGAACCATCTTTTGCCTTTCCTTGGATTCGGTCAATAGCCGTTTCATATTTAACTTCCGTATAGGGATAATCGGTTGGCGCTCGTTCTAAACGTTCCTTAGACTCTTTAGTTAAATAAGCATCCCGGAATAAGATACGGGAAGCGATACTTTCACCCTTTGTTAGAACTCCTCCGAAAAAGTTACATATAGGACAATTTGTATGATCTGAATTTTTCCGTTCAATGTCTTCTATGCAGTTTTGTCCATAAGCTTGCTCTAACAAACTACGGATTTTTCCTTTCAGGGAGCTACCTGGGATAATGGGTTGGTTGTTTTTTAGGACAGCACGGATGACAGGATTATCTAAACCGCCAATTTGCACCTTCTCTTGCCCTGCACCAATGTGCAAACCCGTCTTTAACTCCAACTCACCCCGAAGAAGGATTTTTTTTATTAAACGAGTCATGGCATTAGATTTTTAAGTTTATAAGTTTACTTAGGGTTAAACTCTCTATGAAAAGCCACGATGAATTCCAATAAAGAAATGAAATTTACAATATATCTTTTTTGTTCCTTAATATCTTTCAGGTTATTTGGACTGTCATCCGAAATCTCATCTAAATCTACAAGTTCAGTTAGCTTCTCTATAGCTTGTGAAATCGTGTTTAGAAAAATCTGTAGTTGCTTATTTTTTGGCTCTCTACCCTTTTCATAGCTGCTAAGTGCATAAACAAATGCAATATCTTTATAAATTTTGTGAAGATCTTTTTCATAGGTCAATCGCGCTACTAAACGAACTACTTGCTGATAAAACTTCCTTACCTTCCTTTGAGAAAGCCCTTTAAGATGCTCTTCCACATTCTTCCTAAGTGCCTTCACATCGGACATGTTATAGCCATTTGTCATCCAGTCCTTTAATTTATCTCTTGATAACAATAAATCTGTTCCTTTCCCTGCATTTCCTTGTTTACTGCTTTGATAATGTTGCCCTGAACTCCTATTCCCTTGCATAATTTTATGCAGATTTTAATTCTTTACTTAGGTTTTCAAACGCTCTTTTGAATAAAATAGCACATTGAATAGCGATAGCGAGGAGGACGAAGGCGCGTTCTGCATCTACATTACCACCATTGAGGGCACTACCACCCCAATAAAATTGGTTAATCTTTTTAAGCACCTCAAGCAATGTTTTTTCGTTGTGATAACGTCCAATAGTATAAGCCAAATGGGCGAGGAACCTTAAATAAGTAGGAGAGCGTTTCATAACCACATCTATTTGCAGTCCTCCCCTTACCAAAGCATCATAATAGTAGTAATTAAGCCGATGTAAAAGACTGCTATTTAATCTACATAACTTTGGAATTAAGTCCATGACCCACTGCCATTCTTTGTAAGAAACAGGGATTTCAAAGAGTGTAAAAGCATTTTTATTAGGGTAGTGTTTGGCTTTTTCTTCCATCTCTCCAGCAATCTCCGCAGCTCTATGGATAGGGAACTTCGGTTTCATCAATAGCAATCCTACAGACAACGTAATATCTTCCCGCTCACAAACAAAACGCCGGAACTCCTCACGAAAATGGGTAATGAAATGCAGAACGACATCCCATCTACCAATAACAAAAAGGTCGTCACCTCCTGAATAAACAATCAATAAATGCTTACGATACCAAGCATTTTGATTTTGAAAGGTATTGATATATCCTGCAAAAAACCATTCTAAAAGAAAAGAAAGCGTAGAGAAAAAAGCAAAACTTTGATGTTCTGGAGGAATCCGTTCAGAGAACAATTTACCAAGATTATCTACATCGCAGCGCAACACTGCTAAATAAGTTGTTTCTAAGTCATCTCTATTGCTAATTGTCCATTTTTGTTCTTCCGATTTTTCATTTGTCTGGTTGTCTTCTATTTTGTCTGTAGGGAAAACACAATCCATTTCATCTATTAAAGCGATCTCTTCAAAAGAAGCAAGCCGATAAGAAGCACTATCAACAGCATATAATGCATGTTTATTACCACCATACAAAAGGAATCCATAAGAAACTTTTGAAGAGAATGAAGATGGTAGAAAATCGGTATGATTTATTTTAAAAACAAATGTATTTTCTGGGATAGTCTCAGGTAATTGCTCACATACTATAACCCAAGTGTTATGGATTTTCATCTTTGCATCGCCTTTAGCTATGGATTTTAGTTCATATTGAGTAAAAAGAATATAGTTTGCCTTTCTTAAAGCTTTTCCCAAGGTAATTTGTTCATAAACGCTTTTTAATACGAAGACATCGTTTAAGACTTCCATATCCTTTTCGGGTGCGAAGCTTCCTGTAACGGCACATACTTGTTTCGCTCCTAAGCGCCCACCTTCTTCACTGCAGACAAAAAACTCATTAAAGTTTTGCTGTAACAAATCACTCCAACGGCGATGTTTCTGAGTATGGAGCCTTTTGCGAACGAGCTCCCATAAGTGAGCAAGAGTAGGCTTATTAGTACCTAAGCGCCCTTTATCTTCCTCCTCTAAAGTAATAAGGCGCCGCTTACCTTCAGTATAAAATCCAAAAGGAATCCAATCAATACTAACGTAAAGAGTATTTTTATGACGCTTCCATAACCATTCCTGCAAATGTTTACGATAAGCTTTTAGTTTTTCTATGACTTCTTTCGTATTGGGAAGCAACAAATAAAATTTTCCTCCTGCCATGGATAAAATTTGCACAGGATACCCGTTCACTTCCTTCAAAAGTTCGTAAGCAATAACGTGGGTTAATAATTGTAAATAAAAGGAACGCCCTTTTAAAGCACTTTTAGCTTTACTTTGATAAATGTTATAAATAAAAGCTTGGATTCCCGAAAGGTCTCCCATCACTAATAGAAAAGGACGGTATTGCGCAATAGCCTCTAAGGAATTTTCCTTTATCAGAGAAAAGCGTTCTGCAGGGTTTTCTTGGCACCAATCATAGAGAGCTAAGGCAATAGCAGCGGTTGTTTTTAAGTGATGATAAAGACTAATAGTAGGTACTGTACCATAGGTAGACGAAGGAACTGCCCATGTATACTTAAAAAGTAAATGAAGCAAAGTATTATAAAAAGCATCAAAATCGTCAGGACTACGCACCTCCTTTGCTAAGTGCTTAAAATCTGTTTCAAAAGCCTCCCAAAGTGTTTTGTATTTTGATGCTAAATTTTCGGCTTTTTCAAGTTCCTCGGGAAAACCACTTGTTGTAATATCCAAAGGTTTTAAGGGAAGTTGAAAAAACTTCTCAGGACTTTTTTCAATAACAGCGAACGGAGAGAGCATGGGCATGTACTGGAAGGGATAGGCATCTGAAGAAGGGCGAAAATTAATTCCATAGACTTCATCTGCTTCGCTTTCCGTTTCTACCCGTTGCATCCCACTGCTAATGTGGTCTGCATGAATAAGGATTTTTGTTAACAAATCTTTAACGTCTCCACGATGATGGCGTGCTGCAATCCTATATAGCGTTTCTTTCTCTGAGCTTTCTTTTATCTCCAAACGTTCCCACAATGTTTGGTAGTTTTCTAACCATTGAAAAGTCCAACCTACGTGAACATAACTCCATTTGCCAGAGGATCCTGGAGCAATATCACCAATCTTATCTAATAAAGCCATGATCTTATTATACCCACCCAAAGCATCGGCTCGCTGGGCAACTTTCCCTATATCATGGAGCAAAGCAGCAATAAGTAAAAGCCGTCTATCGTTGGGGCTGCTCATTGCGTTGCAATTTTATAAGTTTTTTGAAAAATTCCAAAATTAAAACGGGATTTCATTAGAGTTCTTAGGCTTTTTAAGCAACTCTTCTGCTGTTTTCCCCGATTGGTCCTTAACGGAAGGGTCTGCACCATATCGCAATAATAGGTTGTAAACGCTTTCATGATGGGCATCCGCTGCATAATGCAAAGGCGTACGTTTATATTCTACTCTTTTTAAGGTCTTATATTCAACGGCGTCTCTAAAATCTTCAAAAGTAAAAAGGTCGTACATAGCCTTCACATCGTTATCTAAGGATTCGTAAAGATAATACAGTTGAGCGTCAGGAGGTTCATCATCGTATTCATAACCTTCACCATAGGGGCAATAGGCGGTTAGGCTATAGAAGTAGTAGTCTTTGACATTTACTTGTGCGCCACGTTCTAAAAGCATTTTAACCAATTTTTCATTTCCATGGATAGCAGCCCAGTGTAATGGGGTGCGTTGCCACTCTTCATTAACGGTTCTGTAAGTAGAAAGCACATATTCCTCATTATTAGAAACACCAAGGGCTTTTGCATACTCAGCAGGATAGCGCTCTGTATAAATGTACTCATTACCCCATTGATATTCTACTCTATAGAGTTTCTCTTGCACATTCACCCTAGCCCCCTTCTCTAAAAGTTTTTCTGCAACAGAAGACAGGTTTTTCCGCAAGGCAGTACATAGTAAGGTTGTTTTCAATTCAAATTGGTCGTAGCCTGTGTCGTAAGCCATAGGGTCTTCTTCAAGTAAGGCGTAGTGCCTGGGGTCGGTGTGGTCAACGGTATAAATCCGCTGAATGTCTTTTTCATGTTCTAAAAGAAACAACAGCAGTTCTTCAGAACGTTCTTTTTCCATAGCAACCAAAAGGGGAGATTCTCCTGCTTTATTTAATACATCGGTCTTAGCACCATGACGAATTAATAGCTGTGCACTGGCTTTATCTTGGACTAAATGCAAAGGAGTGTTTCCCTTAGTATCTTTTGCGTTTACATTGACACCGAAATCAATCCAATATTGAATCATTTCCGTACCGTATTGTTGTTTAACCGCTCTGTGCAGTGGGGTAGTTCGCTCTGTGGCAATTTTCGCACCGTAACGTTGTAGTAGCGTAGCCATCGCCACACTACGACAAAAATGTAAAGGGGGTTCTTTCCCTGCATTAGGGTCCGCTCCACTTTGTAATAAACGTTCAACTAAGGTTTTATTATCTTGCATTACTGCATAGTGCAGTGGTGTTAATCCATAGCCATCTTCAATGGATAAATTATCCACCCGCTCTAAAAGTAAATCTAATAACGCTGTGAAGGTTTCATCTTTAGCGTTCTGATGTACAAGGTAGTGTAAAACACTTCTTTTTTGTTTATCTTGTTTCTCTGGCGAAGCACCTTGTTCTAAAAGAAACTTTGCTAAAGCAACATTACGATTTTGTACTGCTACCATCAATGGGGTTCGCTGTTGACGGTCGGCAACATCTACCGCTACACCTTTATTTAAAATTAATTGAGCAATTCTTAGTTGTTCTTCTGGAGGATAAGCGCTTCGTGCTAAATAGTGCAGCATGCTTTGTCCTTCTTTATCTTTTTCATGGGCTTTTTCGGGATAATGTTCTAATACATACTGCAAAACAGCGAAAGGACATTGCCTCTGAAGAAGGGTTTGGAAATCTACTTCTTTTCCAATACGCTTCATTTTCTCTGTAGGGAGCAAAGGAAGTAGCAAATTAAGGGTTAGTTCAGGCAATGGCGTATGGAACAAATAACGAATCAAAGCCTCTTGTTCATTGGGTTTCAAATATTTCAAAAGCAATGGTAGTATAGGCTGATTGTGTTGCAGTCTTTCAGGCTCTTTTAAGAGCGTATAAAGAAGACTACGAGCATTCAAGGTTTTTTGTTTTAAGGCTTCTTCTAATTGCTGCATTGTTCTTTGCAGCTGCTCTTCTTGGATTTCTTGCGGCTGCTCTAAAATCAATTGCTTCAATTGTTTGATATCCATAATATGCTTTATTAGGATTCAAAAAAGGGCGCAAATTTACAATATAAATTTTAATCTTGCAACTACTTATACGAACGAGTATCCTCATTGGATTCTTGTCTGAAATCCAAGAAACAATTTTTTCTTGCTGAATACCAGTAAGATTATTGATGCTATAAATTTATCTTATGATGCTATAAAAAATTCTTATAAGCCTATAAAGTGAGTTCCATAAGGTGTATGGAGAGCCTTAGTACTTACTTTTTGTGTGCGTCATTCCGAGCCGTAAGACGAGGAATCTCAGGGCGAATTTTTTTCCATGTGCTTTTTTGTTGGAAACTCAAGGAAACTTTTAGAGTTTCCAAAGTTTCTAAAAAGAGATGCCTCAGCGCGACGCTACAAACGCCGTCCTGCAAAGAGTTTCTGGTATCGTTGGGTTTGTGCGTATAGTCTGCAGTTTTTGTGTTGTTTGCATTTAGACTATGTGCGCCATTCCGTCTTGTGCGCGTTATTTCGACCCAAAGGCGAGGAATCTCAAGTACAGTTTTTTCTTATACTTTTTGTTGGAATCCCAAGAACTTTTAGAGTTGCTATAGATTTCTCAAAAGAGATGTTTTCACATACGTTCAGCATGATGCGACAGCTGCCTGCGCTGCAGGGAGTTTGGGCGTAATTGAGTTTATGCGTGTATCCTGCAGTTTCTGCCTTGTTTGTGGTCGGCTATGCACGTCATTCCTTTACTGCGCACCATTCCGAGCTGCAAAGCGAAGAATCTTAGTACACTTTTTTCACTGTACCACCTTTATTGAAGGCTTGGGGAACTTTTCAGGTTCCCTGTATCTCTAAAACAAAAAAACTTACCTTACACCTTGGTATAATACCATAACGATCCAACAACAAAAAGGAAACAACATCAACGCAATCCGCTATTTGATTTCTCAAAGGTTTTCTACGTATGCTTCCTCAGGCTCATAAGCCAAATTGGGTTTTAGCCAATACTCTACTTCTTCTACACGCATTTGTTTTCTTTGGGCATAGTCTTCTACTTGGTCTTTAAGGATTTTACCGATACCAAAGTAACGAGATTGCGGATGGGCAAAATAATAACCTGAGACCGAAGCAGCAGGCACCATAGCAAAATGCTCCGTTAAAGAAACCCCAATTTTTTCTGCTTCCAATAATTGGAATAAGGTTGCTTTTTCAGTATGGTCTGGACAAGCAGGATACCCAGGTGCAGGACGAATCCCCTGATATTTCTCTGCAATCAATTCTTCATTAGTAAATTGTTCATCGGGCGAATATCCCCAATAATGTTTTCTAATTTGTTCATGGAGCCACTCTGCTGCTGCTTCTGCTAAACGGTCCGCTAATGCTTTTAATAAAATCGCGTTGTAATCATCGTTATGTTTTTCAAAAAAGCTTACTTGTTCCTCAATGCCAATGCCTGCTGTTACTACAAAACAACCAATATAGTCTTTACGTCCCGATTCTATAGGGGCAATGAAGTCCGCTAAGGAATAATTAGGCAATCCTTGGGCTTTTTTTTGCTGTTGTCTTAAGAAGTGGAAGGTTGCAATAGGGTCGTTAGGACGTTCAGGATGATAAACAATAACATCTTCTCCTTTGGTGTTTGCAGGGAATAATGCAAAAGCAGCCCGTGCTTCTAACCACTCTTCTTTAATTATGCGATTTAATAACCGTTGAGCATCCTTGTATAAACGCTCTGCAGTTTCTCCATAACGTGGGTCGGAAAAAATCTTAGGAAACTTTCCTTTAAGTTCCCAAGCAATAAAGAAAGGTGTCCAATCAATATAGTTGCGCAATGTGCGAAGGTTTAATTTTAAGTGATGAACCCCTAAGGTTTTGGGCACATAGATTGGCGCTGTTTTCCAGTCGCATCGGAAACGATTGGCTTTTGCTGCTTCAAAAGGAATAAGGTTTTTTCGCATCTGTTGTAATTGGTGCCGTTTTCGGATTTGCTCGTATTCTTTTTTAATAGCATTCACAAAGGCTTCTTTTTTGTCTTTACTCAGTAGGTTGCTTACTACGGGAACGGCTCTACTGGCATCTAAAACATGGATGACAGGAGCATGGTACTGAGGAGCGATTTTAACAGCAGTATGCACTTTGGAAGTTGTTGCCCCACCAATAAGCAAAGGCAAGTCAAACCCTTCTCGCTCTAACTGCTGAGCAACATAAACCATCTCATCTAAGGACGGCGTAATTAAACCACTTAATCCAATAATGTCTACTTTGTGTTTTCTTGCTTCTGCTAAAATTTTTTCTGAAGGAACCATCACTCCTAAGTCAATGACTTCATAGTTATTACATCCTAATACCACTCCTACAATGTTTTTTCCTATGTCGTGTACATCTCCTTTGACTGTAGCTAATAGAATTTTCCCTTTGCTTTGTTGTTGTGTACCTTGTTTTTTTCTGTGGGCTTCAATATAAGGGACGAGGAAAGCCACGGCTTTTTTCATCACCCGAGCTGATTTCACTACTTGTGGTAAGAACATTTTTCCCTCTCCAAAACGGTCTCCAACAATATTCATTCCTTGCATTAAAGGACCTTCAATGATTTGTAGAGGGTCTTCGTACTTTTCAAGGGCTTCTTTTAAGTCTTCTTCAAGGAATTCTTCTATTCCGTGGATGAGGGCATAAGCTAATCGCTCTTCTAAAGATTGTTTTCGCCACGATAAATCTTTTTCCTTTTTTCCTTTTTTAACTCCTTTTACTTTTTCTGCAAAGGCTAATAAGCGTTCAGCAGCGCCTGGTTTTCTATTCAACACTACATCTTCTACGATTTCCAGCACGTCGGGTGGAATATCATCGTAGTAGGTTAATTGTCCTGGGTTAACAATACCCATGTCCATGCCTGCTTTAATAGCATGATAGAGGAAGACCGAGTGCATGAGCTCTCGCACGTAGTTATTACCACGGAAAGCAAAAGAAAGATTACTGACGCCACCACTTACTTTGGCATAAGGCAAGTTTTCTTTTATCCAACGAGTTGCTTTAATGAAGTCTACAGCGTAATTATCATGTTCTGGGATACCTGTAGCAATAGCGAAGATGTTAGGGTCGAAGATAATATCTTCTGGGGGGAAGCCTACTTTTTCTGTCAATATCCGATAGGCTCGTTGGCATATTTGGATTTTTCGTTCGTAGGTTTCTGCTTGTCCTTCTTCGTCAAAAGCCATGACGACGACCGCTGCGCCATACCAACGAATCTTTTTCGCTTGTTCTATGAATGCTTTTTCTCCTTCTTTTAAGGAAATGGAGTTAACAATAGATTTTCCTTGCAGGCATTGAAGTCCTGCTTCTAAGATTTCCCATTTAGAGGAGTCTATCATGATGGGTAGGCGGGCGATGTCGGGTTCTGCGGCTAATAAATTTAAAAAAGTAGTCATGGCTTTTTTGCCGTCCAACATTGCATCGTCCATGTTCACGTCTAAGATTTGCGCGCCGCCTTCTACTTGTTGTCTTGCAACTTCTAAAGCCCCTTCGTAGTCTTCTTCCATAATCATTTTTCTAAATTTTCTTGAACCTGCTACGTTGGTTCGTTCTCCGATATTAACGAAATTGGTTTCGGGGCGAATAACTAAGGGCTCTAAGCCGCTAAAGCAAGTATAACGGGGCACTTCTGGGATTTTTCTCGGAGGGACGTCTTTTACCGCTTCTGCTATGGCGCTAATGTGTTCTGGGGTTGTGCCACAA
>WFXK01000123.1 GCA_015490695.1 Bacteroidota bacterium
ACCTCCAAAATATGTACCCCATAGACGTTTCCCAGAAGAATCAAACGCTGCTAAATAAAGAATGACTCTGCCCCAGTTAGAAGAAGATAAAAAGTAGCTGTTGGGATCGCAAGCTTGCTGTAATAAACCTGAGGCACCGTATCCTTTGGCTTGGGTGTTGAAAGCGATATAAACATTACCACAGTCTTCTATAACAATGTTACGCGTAGTAAAAGTAGCCTCTACATCTCCTTCCTTTCCTCCATTCCCATAATAAGTGCTCCACAGCAAGGTGCCGTTGTTATCAAATTTAGCGATGAAGGCATCTCTTTGTCCCGCTAAGTTACCTTGGAAGTAGGCTCCATTGCCAGGATTTAGTACAGATAAATCATTAGATTGTGTAAATCCTAGCACATAGACATTACCCCATAAGTCTACGGTAATTGAAGGGTATTCCTCGGTATTGGAACCCCCAAAAAGTGTAGCCCACAGTAATGTTCCATTTGGCGAAATTTTTAGAATGAAAATGTCTTGTACACCTCCAAGTGTGCTATCTATATAAGCACCTGCTGTTCCTGTGAAGGAAAAGGAAGAAGAAGAACAAGGAGCAAATATACCTGTTGCAAAAATATTTCCCTGGGTATCTATGGCAATATCAGTAATGGCTATACTGGGCAAATTATTATTGTAAAAACATCGGGATTGTACCATAGTATCTATAGGTAGCTGCCACACTATGTTAGCACTGGTATCTATTTTAACAATAGATAGAGTAGTGTTACAATAAGATGCATAAACAATGTGACCACTATTAGGATCTGTCGCTGCTGTAGTAACGAACCTAGTGTTTATAGGTTTCTGCCATAAGAGCACTCCAGCGCTATTGAATTTAATTATTCCTCTCCTCCTCCTTGTAATAGATAAAAAAAGATACATATTATCTGCTTTATCAATAGCTATGGCCCACCTATCCCAGTTTTGTATAGTAATTGAAGAACCACAACCATCTTGATTTCCTTGCAATGTCCCTGTTCCTGTCACCCATAATCTTTCTCCTGTGTTGCTAAACTTCGCGATGAAAGGCTCCACGCCAGTTGCAAAAAAAGCGCCATTGCCTGGGTTGTAAAATGGAAAATTACTTCCCATCTCACTATAACCTGCTATATATACGTTTCCCACGTTGTCAACGGCGATATCTGTAGGTCCATCTAAGCCGACGCCGCCGAAGTAGGTTCCCCACCATAGAATCGGGTCTATAACAAGAGGATGTTTTTTATTCCAGTTTTGGATGGAGAAAGTATAAGCAGCTTTCCATCCTTTATTGGGGATATAAGTTTGTTTTAGTAGTTCAAAACGAGCTTTTACGGAAGTGTTTCCGCTATAGCAAATAGGAGGTTGTTCTTTCAAGAATCCTAATTGTGTGTGGACCTCTATGGCACCTTCATCGTTCAATACAATAGGATAACTTGCGGAAAATTCCATGATAATTTGGCGAGGATTGGCTGAAGGATGTACTATAAAATCGTACTTGAAAGAGCCGTCTTCATTACCGTAGATTACCCAATCTATACCTGGGTAAATATTTTTGAAAGTAAGTTTACCCCAATCATGTATTTTATAGATTCCTTTAGATGGGAAGTCGTCGCTGATGAAGTTGTAATACCAAGGGGAAGGGTCTTCTTTTTGGCAGTTAAGTCGGTCAATAACAGCACCTTTAAGGTTCATGTTTACGCTTTCGTAGAAGACAGCAATGCTATCGTCTTCTCTTTCTTCTACTTTTAGGAACATGTAGGTGATACCTTGCTGTGTGATAAATATTCGCATACCTTTAGCATCAGCAACAAAGAGGACTTCATGGGCGGGATTGTTTGCGATATCTCTTACTTGTCCGACGTTTTCTATGAAACGCACTCCAACACTTTTGGGCTGCCGCCCCCAGGATAGATTACTTAGAAGAAAAAATAGTAGTAACAATCTTTTCATGGCGCTTTAGGATTTTCTTTGCGAAGTTTTAAGCAATCTAATAGCGGTTCAATGACATGTGCTAGATAATTGTTAGGTTTATAGTAGTTGGTATCCTGCTGTTTATCAATTATTTTTTGTTTTTTTTGTTAGGTTGTTGGATAATTCTGTCTTACGTAAATTCATTATGATTATGCTATTTTTGCTGTGATGCGAGAACCTTTAGTATATCAATTCATTCAGCGTTTAACATCTACTGAGCGCCGTTATATTAAAGAGCGATTAGATAGTCGTACAAAATACGGGGCATTGTTCCATTTATTATTAAACCAGCGGCGTTACGATGAAAAAGCTATTAAGGAAGCATTAAAAGTGAATAGTACAACGCTTAGGTATCATTTACATTATTTATATCGGTATTTATTGCACTTACTGGGCTATCTTTATAGGGAGCGCTATGAGCAATTAGAGTGGCTTTTCCGTTTAGAAGAGATTATTCTTTTGCACGCTAAGGGTTTTTATAAAGAGAGTGCAAAGCGTTTACATCAATTAAAAAGCCTTTTATGTCAAGAAGGGCATTATGCTTTGTTATTATTGCTCTTAGAATGGGAATATTATTGGCGCCTAAGCAGAGAGATGCCTACAGAAAATCCTAGAGGAGTATTGCAATACATGAAGCAAATTTTGCGTCTTTATGAACGTCAGACGCTTTATCGTTGTTTAAGGGAGGAGATTGGTAGGTATGCTCACCAGTATCTATATGCTAGTTATCCTGCTGTGAGGAAGAAATTAGAACAAATTATTTGTCATCCTCTTTTGAAGAAAAAGGAATATTGTAGTGATAAACGTTCTTTAATAAATTTTTGTTATTGTTGGTTTAAATTTCACTTTAGTATAGGGAATTTTGAAGAGGGGTTGTACTATCTTGACATGTTAGAGTCCGTTTTTGAATGTAGAAATGGAAAGAATGTAGAGGAGTATATTAAATTTTTGCATAATAAAATAGGATGTTATTTACGTTTGAATCGTTTTGATGCATTTCATCAAGCTATGAAGCGATTACGTAAAGTAGCTACAAAGGATCCTCATACTACGCTAATGAAGGAGACGTCGCTATTGACCCATGAGTTAAGCTACTATTTGAAGACTGCACAATATGAGCGGGGAATAGCGCGGATTCCATTTATAGAAAAGTGGATACAGCGAAATGACTTAGTAAAAGTAGCACGTTTGCATTTCTTTATGTTTTTTGCTTCTTTGTATTTCGGGGCTGGTGTTTTTCGCAAGGCTCGTAAATACTTAAGTCTTTTACTACAACACAGTACCTTGCCTAAAATGGAAAGGCTTTACACTCATGCTCTGCTTTTAGAAATGCTTTTACTGTTTGAGTTAGAGGAATGGGATGTGCTTACCTATAAAATATTGGCTTTTTATAGGCGTTTATTGCGAAAATCCCTGGTAAATCCTTTTGAGCGCTTCTTAATTCGCTTCCTAAAAAAAGCACTGCGGATTGCCGATAAAAAAACACTACAGCTATTTTTTAAGCAAATATATTGCACTTTGAAGAGCA
>WFXK01000124.1 GCA_015490695.1 Bacteroidota bacterium
ATCCAAGGCTGCTGCCGCACCCGGCGCTAAAAGCACCCCCACTACCGCATAAGGAATCGTGTCTCCCCCTGTAATGAACGTTTCCATATACCGCGTAAACCACACATCATAACGCCCCTTATTCGGTTCTATAAAAGGAGTGGCCAAATCAGAGAAACGAAATGCTGTAAAATACCGCTGTGTATCCACTGAAATAGTTAAAACCGTATCTATACGATGGTCTAAGGTTGCTATCCGAAAAGTTCTTTGTTTACCACTGCATTGCATAGGCAACAGCTTCCAATAGCCTAAACGTTGTCCTTGCAGGTTACGTCCAAGGTCTACTACCATGGCTTTTTTGTGTTGCCACCATCTTCCTGCCGCACTGCTGTCTAAATTCCCTGAAGGAGCATCCCAACGCCACTGCAAAGTACTTGGTACAACTTGCACCTCAAAACTATCTATCCATGCTAATTGCATCCCACGAGCACCATTCAAAACCAAATAACACCCTTCTTCTACCCAACCTATGTCCCAATCCTCTACATGATTGAAGCCAACTTCCTGTGCCGACTCAAAATCCCAATAACGCTGATAACGATAATCACTTCCTAATACAACCTCGTAAGTCTGTGCAGGATAAACAGGCGGCTCAATCGGTAACTCCCTATCGCAATGCGTTAAAAAACATATTGACAACGCACAAAGTAACTGCGTCCGTAACTGAGGTATTGTTGTGCTGCATGAACGCCCGCGCTCACTATCGGCGCCACCTGACGAACGTTGAAAAGATTCTTTATACCAATAACCCATCGCAATGTATGTTTACGAAAAACAAAACGACGACTTACCGAAAAATCTGCTAAAGCATAAGGAGACTGATAACGACTTACCAACGTCTCCCCTTCATAAATCAAATAAGGACTTCTACCAAAGTAATGCACATAAAGCGCTGCAAACCAACGCTCCTTCCATTTTACTTGTACACGTCCTGTAAGCTCCCACAGTTGCGAGCGATAAAAAGGAGTATTTTGGTCGGTGAATGCTACAAAGACGCTACTTCCAAAAATCCCCTTTTGGAATTGACTACTTAAACGCACCCCCTTGCTTTGCCATACTCCTATGTTGGCATAAGTAAACAAATTGGTTGTAGGGTCTATAAGCACTAAAGTAATGAGGTTATAGACAACATTATAAAAAAGGAAAGCCTCGGCGTTATAAAAAGGTCTACGATATTGCACTAATGTTTGCCAATAATGGGATTTTTCTGCTTGTAGATTAGGATTTCCTTGGATGTTATGATTGACATCTACGAAGTACAAATAGCGTTCTTTGAAGGAGGGGGCGCGAAAGCCTGCTGCATAGCCTGTATACCACTTCCAACGTCCTTTTTGCCACTGAAGCGACAATGCAGGAATAAGCGGTAAAGGAAATTGCGTATTATATCCCCAACGTAAAGCGGGCGTCCACTGCCAAGAACGCCACTTAAAAGTGTATTGTAAAAAACCACTTAATTCATCCATCGCTTGAACTCCAAGGAGCCGCTTGCCTAAACCCTGCTGACGGCTCCACTCTACTCCACCTAAAAAACGAGCTGACTTCTGAACCCACAACCGCACTAACTGCGTCTGGAACCTCGTAGTATCCTGTAAAGAAGGGTCCGAAACAGGGACCTCAGATAAATCCGTCAAATCTTTCACAACTGTATACTTCCTGCGCTCATAAAAATGATAGCTATACGTCCCCTCCCAATACCACTGCTTATTCCCCTTATAACGAACTTTTATCCAAGGTTGCAGGCGTAAAGTGTAGTAATAATCATCTAAAGCGGTTGTATAAAAAGGCGGCTTAGGATAACCACGATTATAGATTTTATCTTTACTACCCCAAAGTTGTGCTTGAATATTCCACACTTCTCCGTGCCATTGATAAAACAATCGTGTGGTGTACAACTCCCTTGGCTTCCACAACTTCACCCTTTGCGAATCGGCTCTAATAGGTTGAAAAAGGTCCCACGTTGGCTCCTGCGGAGACCAACCATTAAAAAATAAACGATTGAAGGTAAAACTCCATGCATGTCGCTTCCCCGCACCCACAGTAACGCTGTTTTCTACTTTCCCAACGGACTCATAAAAAGCATTGACACGGGCATGTAAACCAGTGTCTTTTTGTGTAATAAGATGAATAGTACCTCCCAAAGCATCACTTCCGTATTGCAAAGACAACGGACCATAAATCACTTCTATTTTTTCCACAGGGTCTATGTTCAATTGAGCTAAATCAATTTGTCCATCTAATCTTCCCTCTACAGGAACTCCATCTAAAAGGATTTTTACTTGTCTTCCGCTATTGCCTAACATTGTGATACGGCTACCGAGGATAGGGTCATATTGAATTTGGATTTGCGGTAGCTGTTTTAGGGCTTCTTCTGCAGTGATTGCCCCCATAGTCTCCATTGTTTGTTTAGAGAGCACTTCGGTAGGGTAGGGGAAAGTACGCTGAGGAACAATGGTCGCGGTTAAAAAGACTTCTTTTAAGTCATAAAGACGAAAGGGGAGGCGGTAAAAAAAGGTATCCAAGCGGCTATACAACGTATCACGCAACGGGGGATAAAGGGGGTGCTCAATGGAAAGATAAACAGGGGGGATGAAAGCACAAGCAATAAACGCACAACCATGGCTATCGCTTCGTGCTTCACACGTCTGATGCGCCATCTTTAAACGTACCACTGCATCCACAACCGCCTCCCCATCGTCATCCTGTATGAAAACAACGATGTTTTGCGCAAAAGTCACACCAAGAAAAAGCCATAAAAGGGCACTTCTCATAAAGTTGCTTTTGCTTGTTCAATCTGTAGTTGTATCCATTGCGTTATAGCGGGGTGAGGCAGCAACGCTTTCCCATTCCAACGATAACGTAACCCCTGCAAACGCCGCTCTATACCCTTTTCTATACCACCTTCACTAAGCAACAAAGGTACTACTAATGCTGTTCCCGAACGCCCTGCTTGACGAACTAAAGCCCTTAAATGATTTTTTGCCTGCTCATAAATCAAAGGGGGAGCATCATCTCGGACCGTTACACAAAAAATCCCCCGATAATAACGCTCGTGTTGCCTTGCCATTGCATCTATCTGCTGCGCTAATTTCTCCATATCCTCTAACCATCTTTGATTATACGTTTCCTCATTTGGTCCGTGTGCTACTAAAATAATAGTTTCTTTTTCAGGTGCTTTACTTAAAGCCAAAATCCGTTCATAAAGAATCTGCGCTACAAGCGGGTGCGCCCCCAAAGCAGAAGTCAAAACAATCTTCTTAAAACCATGTGCTATAGGCTTTAACTGCTGAACCTGCATCTGATAATGCTGTAAAAACTTCTGATAACGTTCCACCAGTTCAGAGCGCAATGCTTCGTCTTTTACATGATAACGAACCATTGCTTCAAAAACCGCAACCGAAGGACGTTCTTGATAAACATAAGTGTACGCCGCTGCAGGAAAATGCTTTTTTAATTGTTGGAAAAAATCCATAAAATGGTGCAACATCACCATAGGCTGTTCAGGCGGCTCAGACTGTAAACCCAAAAGATAACGTGTCTGCTCTAAGATAGGACTATGTTCAGAGATAAATAAAGGAACAGCAATCACATGGGTAACGCCTTGGCTTTCTAAGGTTTGTAGTCCTTCTTTTAAGGTTTTTGGATTTGCCATGCCGAAAGCGATGGCTGTAGGATATTGTTTTGTGATAGGTTCTACGATTTTTTTTACATTTTCATTCCAAGTGGGCTGACCGCCGTGTGCCATAATCAGCACACCAATCTTATTTTGCGCCCACGCCGTTAAAAAGACAATCCCACAAACAATCCATAACCGTAGCATAAGCATCTATTTTATAAAAATCCACTTCGCTGTGTGATAACTATGGCTTTTTACCTGTAAAAGGTAACTTCCTTGTGCAACAGACGGCAATTCTAAAGTATAAGTTTGCATTCCTACTCTTCCTTGAATACGCCATTGTGCTACCTTTTGCCCCATCGGCGTATAAAGCACAAAGGTCAAAGGCTGCGACTGTAACTGATATAGAACCACATTTAACACGTCACCACGCTGATAAACTCCTAAAATAGCCCGATTAGAACGCGCTCCCTCTGTAGAAGAAAGTACTTTTTCAAGATAAAAATAAATGTTCCCTGTAGAACTACCATCAAAACCCGTAAATACTAATTTATAAACATTCCCATTGGGGTCCTTAACGAAGTACGTTAAAGAATCCACAATTTCATAAGAGAAAGTTTGATTGTTAAAGGCTTTCCAGTCATACCCTATAACATTCATAGCGCTATCTAAGGGTTGATTTTGCCAAGTAGATTGGTCTACGGGAATACCTCGTACTTCAGCAACACCAACATCTTTATCTTGCAGTACTCCTGTTACTAAATAGAACATTCCTGGAGCGACTTCCGTAGTAAAGCGAGTAAAAAGAAGGTCCCATTGAGCGGGTTCTAAATCTAAAACTTGATTGTTTATCAAATCTACATAGACAAAGCGTTTATTAGGATAATTATTTTTTACAATTTGCAATAATTGTTCATTGCTGCAATCTAAGTTAGAGTAGCGGATGGTCCATGTGCCGTTGGCATCTAAACGGACAATCCATATTCGTTTCCATTGGTTATTGGGTAGTTGTAACAAATAGATGGAGTCGCCGTCCACATTATGGGAAATCATATCATAGATTCCCCATCCTACGTCAAAGTTATTTTGGAAGTTATTAAAGGCGCCGTTTTCCCAAGCGGTATCACTATTATAATAAGGTAGCCACCCGTTTCCTGTAGTATCAAATTGAGCGCAATTCCAATGGCTGGTGTCTCCTTTGGTATAAAGATAGAGCTTCACTCCTACAGCGTCATTTACACGAACAGCAACGCTTCGTGGCTCTACGCTAAAGGCAATGTGCCATTGGTCGTTCAAGACGGGTGTTTTGGTCTGCGTAGCTAAATGATAAAAGACGCTTTGTGCGTAACCTGCTCCTAAGGAGACACTATCGTTTGCTATAATCTGGGCACTCAAATAGCCCACTAACCCTACTAATACAACTAATCGCATAGCGCTGGATAAATCCAGCGCAAAAATACATATTGTTTAGAATAAGTCCAAATAAAAATTGTGATTTAAATCACATTGGGATAAAACTACGGTACAGAAGACTTTTGTTGAAGACTGTCTAAAATTTCTTCTGGGCTTTTTCCTAAAACTTGTAGTTCTTGTTTTGCTGCTTCTACTAAGGGGTGATTAGGGTATTTTTGAATAAAAGCATAATAGGCTTTTTTTGCCATCTCGTAATTTTTGATTTCATTAGCCAAGATGTAGGCATAGAGGAAAGCTGCTTGAGCGGCAATCTTTGTCTCAGAAAAATGCATACCGATTTGTTGATAAAGGGACAAGGCTTTGTGGGGTTGTCTAAGAACGCTATGATAAATGCCTGCGGCTTTGTATAACGCTTTTGCTGCCTCTTCAGGTGCTTTCTCCGCTAATTGCTCGCTACGCTGCTTGTAAACCCGAATGATTTTCTTTGCTAAAGCAACCCCCTCCTCAGGTAATTGATTTCCAAAACGGGTATAGTACTTATGCAATTGATTTTCCCATTTCGTTAATTCCTCATCGGAAACCGCTTGTGGCTCTGAGCTACAAGCTACGACAAACCACAGTGCTAAGCTCGCTGCCGATGCCCTAATAAAAGTAAACATAGCGCTTTCTCTAATTGGTTCTGCCGAATTAATTCCTTAGCCCGCTGATGAATCGCCTCTTCAGAAGCATGCGCCTTTAACATCGCTTTTCCCTCTTGTTCATAAAACGCTTTTAACTCCTCTTCTGTAGGGAAACGCTCTACTAGCGCTAAACGTGCCACGTCGTTCGCACTAAGCACCGTACTCTTTTTAATAAACTCCGGTAAACCATCCCAACCAATGTTTTCTTTCATCATCGGCTTAGGAAGTTCAAAGATAGCTTCAGGAATCACACGACAATAAAAATTTTTCCCCATGCGGGCTGTTAGGTCTAATTTATAAGGGTCGGGCAAACCATCTTCGCCTAAAACCGCTTCATCAATATGCATAAGAAGCACTTCACACAGGATTAAATTTCCACTGCCTCCCCAGCCCCCTAATTGGATAACTTCTCGCACCTTGCATTCAAAGTGCACAGGGGCTTCTTTCACACGAGGAGGCTTTACTTTCTCTGAAGGCAACATCGTTAACCCCGCCCGCTTAAACTCATTCACCCCACGAGCATACGGCGTACTGGTTAAATTCATCTGCTCTACTAAACGATAAGGAACCACATGAATCACCGCTTCGTAAGTCTCCTGAATATTTAACAACGTATCTTTTTGACTTCCGTCCTTGCCTGCACGGTTCGGACTAATAATCAACAAAGGAGCTGTCTCTTA
>WFXK01000125.1 GCA_015490695.1 Bacteroidota bacterium
CTAATAAGCGGTCCTGATACACGTCGGCAGCGGATTCAAAAAGCACATCAATGGAAGGACGAGAAAATTGTACTAAATCAAAAGTTCCTAAGGCAAAGCGCTCTTTGTTTTCTATTAAAAGGTGATAGTTAGCAGGGGCTAAATAGACTTTCCCGGGTTCTATAAGGTCTTTATCGCAGGGTTCTTCTACAGGCACACGCATACGAAGCGCTAAAGCTTCTTGAAACCCTTCCCGTTTATTACGAAGTCTATGTAGGCAGACAACAATAGGGATTTGCAGGGGAGGAGTTAATAAAGGTAATAGTTGAGCAATAACAGGGAAACTGCCTGCAGAGCCTCCGATAACGATTAGTTTGGTTCGTTGTAGTAAAGTATCAAAGTCGCACTTTTCGGTAGATGCGTTCATAGTCGTTTACGGCTTCAAATTTATCGGCGATTTTGCACCATATTAGGGATTCTTTTGCGCCAAGAATAAGAAAACCACCTAAGAATAAACTGGCATGAAGCAATTCAAAAACCTTATTTTGTAATTGTTCATTGAAGTAAATCATTACGTTGCGGCAGAAAACCACATCAAATTTAAAAAAGGGTGGGTCAGTGACTAAGTCATGATAGCGAAAGACCGCATTTGCTATTAAACGTTTGTCAAAACAAACTTTATTGCCTTCTACTTTGTAGTAGTCTGATAGGGGTTTGGGTGCTTTGAGCTGTTGGTAGTTTTCTTCGTAGGTTTTAAGGTTTTTTACAGGATAGCAGGCTTCTCTGGCTTGTTTTAAGAGTCCTGAATGGATGTCTGTTCCATAGATTTTTGCTTTGTCTAAGATACCTGCTTGGTCTAATAGGATTGCCATAGAAAGAACCTCTTCACCGCTGGAGCAAGCAGCATGCCAGATATTAAATTCCGGTTTTTGGGCTAATTCTGGAATCACTTGGGCTTTGATGGCTAGCCATACCGAAGGGTCACGAAACATTTCTGTGACGTTGACCGTAATGTCTAAAACGAATTGTTCAAAAAACTTTGGGTCGCTCAGTACTTTGCGGCGTAAAGAGGCAAAATCCTTAAAACCATATTTCTGCATTACGAACATAACACGTCGCTTTAGCGAACTTTGGGCATAGTTCGTAAAGTCGTAGCCGTACTTGGACAAAATAAGGTCGGTTAAGTTTTTTAAATCTTCTAAGTCAATAATGGCTTCTTCCTGCTCAAAGCTCGGCAAGAAAGACAATAAACTCATTTTTATATTAGCTGGGTTAGTTCTCTTAGTTCTTTTTGGATGCGCTCTAATTCGGCTTTTAGCTCAAGGTTTTCTTTTCTTAAGGCTTCTAATTCTTCATTGCTTTGGATAGAGGGCAGCACAAGCAAGTAACTATCCCAGTAGCGTTGTTCACTGAATTCGTCTTTCATAGGAGTAGCAAACAGGATAGCATAAAAAGTTTTCCCGTTTTCTTTTTTCCCTTGTACGGGCAAGGTGATAGCACCATTTAGACTTCTCAAAGGTAATACATTAGGCTGAATAATCCAACGGTGAATAGGTTCATTGATCATGTGTCCAGGTTCGTCAAAGCCGAAGAAGTGGCTAAAGGCTTCGGTTGCCATGGTGATTTTCCCTTCTTTATCTAAGGCAAAGTGTAATGGATGCAAGACAACAGAAGGAGCATCCACAATAAAGAGGCTATATTGACGTAAGATAGGGATATAGCAGCATGGATAGCGTTTCCCATCACGGAGGATTAAAGTACCTTCCCAATAACGGCGTTCATCAATGGCTTTAGAAAGTTCAGCAAAAGCGTCTGTGTCGCTTTCTATGGAGATATAGCTGCTAAAAGGCTCTTGCGGATAAGGTACTGGAATGGAATCTTGACTTAAATGGAAAGCAATGATATTGAAATGGGTGTCTAACCATAAGAAGTTTTGCGGTGTAGGGGCGATGGCTTGTCGCTTTAGTCGTTCTATTTCGGCTTTATAGTAGGCTTCTTTGGCTTCGGCTTCTTTTAAAGCTTGTTTAATCCGTTCGGCTTGACGTTTTTGGTTAGTGATGTCAAAGGCAACACCGATATACTTCATAGGTTTACCTTCGGCATCCACAACGGGTGTGATGGTTAATTTCACCCAGAAGTAACTACCATCTTTGGCTCGGTTCTTTACTTGTCCATGCCATACATAGCCGGCAGAAATTTTTTCCCACATGCGTTTAAAGAATGAAGGTTTATGGTGGTCAGATTTAATAATGCTATGGGGTTTGCCAATGAGCTCTTCTCGGCTATAGCCCCAAACGTAGGTTGCTTCATCATTTACAAAGATGATGTTTCCTTCTAAGTCGGTTTCAGAGACAATAGCAGCGTTGTTTAATGCGTTAATTCTACCCGTAAGTTCCAATTGAGTTTTTTGCAGTTCTTCTGTTAGTTTTCTAAGTTGTTTTTCTTGTTCACGGCTTTCTTTTAGCATTTGTCGTATACGTAAGCTTTGTCGTTTTTGTGCTGTGATGTCAAAGGCAACACCGATGTATTTTACTGGTTTGCCTTCTTTATCTAACACTGGGGTAATAGAGAGCATAACCCAGAATTCGCTGCCGTCTTTAGCGCGGTTTTTTACTTCCCCTTTCCAGACATTGCCTTTTTGGATAGTTTCCCACATTTCTTTAAAGAATGCTTCAGGATGTTCATCGGATTTGATGATGTTGTGGGGTTTACCAAGGACTTCTTCTCTGGTGTATCCCCATACAGCTAAGGTTTCATCGCTTACGTAGGTGATGTTTCCTTGTAGGTCGGTTTCGGTAACCATCCCTGCGTTATTAAGCGCTCGCATCCGCCCTCGTAATTCAATCTGACTCTCTTCTAACTCCTTAGCATATTTTTTGGTCTGGATAAGCGCTTCTTGTAAACTTTGTTGTAATTCATGTTGGAGTGTGGTGTCAAAGATAACGCCGTCAATGCAGCGGAGTGAGCCATCCTCTTCAAAAATCAATTTCCCCTCTTCTTGTA
>WFXK01000126.1 GCA_015490695.1 Bacteroidota bacterium
ATAAATTGCATGTCTAAAATCTCTTGTGGAAGACCGTAGAAAGGAAGATTTTCTTTATTTTGGAATCGTATAGATACCCACTCTTGCATACCACCTAAGTAGAATTGCGGAGGCTGTGTGCCGAAGCTGATGCCTGCTTGAGCATAAGAAGCCCATTGTATAGGGGAAATCAAAGGTTGATAACGCTTCCATTGTAAACGAAGCATAGTAAAGCGATGAGCAGGATGACTACTCCAAAAGTGTTTTATCCACCATTGCCACCACCAACCCCGATAAGGCTCTTTAAAACGATAACGCATTAATGCCCCTTCATAACCCATTTGAAATAAAATCCCTGTAGAAATGGTATCATGTTGGAAGGGGTCAAACAAGGCTAAGTCTTTGCGTTCCATACGTTGAAAATGGGCTTGTAGTCTTAATTGATGTTGTTGATTATCCACTAAAGGCATAATAATCCCTAAGGCTTGTCGTTGAAAACGCAGGTATACGGGAGCCCGTAATAAATAATTTTCCCATAAGCCGTCTATCCAAGGCAACCATCGCTTATCTAAACGCCTATAAGTTATCCCATAAAAACCACTGCGTAGGGTATAATACATCCCTAAACGAAACTGCAATTGATGTACCTGCCGTACATCCCTAACAACAATCTTCCAAAAAAGATGCAAACGATAAAGCGGATGTAAGGAAAGTTTATAATCAGACTGCCACAGTTCTAAACGATTGGCATAAATTTTCATTTGTCCTTGTGCAGGCGCTTTTTGTCGTTTTTTAGATGGTTTTTTTCCTGTAGTAGCAACTTGTTCGGGTTGAGGAATTTCCCATGTTGGAGGTTCATAGTCCTCTTCATCAAAAATATAAAAGTATACTTGGTAAGTATCTTTAGGCGCTGGAGTAGTATCCTTAGGAAGGATTTCTTCGGACTTAGGTAAAACTAAAGGTTCTTTACGCTGCAAATACTTTAAACGATAATGGGCTAACGGACTCAAAGGAAGTAAATAATGATTTCCCAAGCGACTTTTTTTTACTACGGGTTTCCATTCTGAAAAGGTATAGTAAAACAATTGTTGTTTATCTTGTTGGGGGTACCATATGCCCGCCTTTTCCACTGTTACGTTCTCTATCTTCCGAATCCCTACTGCAAGATGGGGAACGCCGTGTATAGTAGTGTGCTGTATCAATAACGTATCATAGGGTTGTGCCTGCAAAATATCCCAAGGTTCTTGAATCACTTTTTCTATACTATCTTTCTTCCAACGATAATAACGATAGATTCCGTAAGCGGCGTAAACGCTGTCTCTATCCACACTAATATACCACCATTGAGGTGATGGTGTTATGGAGATTTCATCGTAGGCATCTTGGGTAATCGGTTTTAGTTTTCGCATTCGCAAATCCAGCGTGTAGGCATCGGTTTGTCCGTCATAGCTTCCAATAAGCAACCATTGGTCTTGCCATGGGTCATAGGTTGTATAGCCAACCCAATCTAATTGACGTCGCCATGGACGGCGTACCCACTCTTGCTCCTTGGTATAAAAACTATAAGATACATATCCGCGAAGTGTTGGAAGTGTAATTAGTAGCTGTGTTTTATCTTTCCACGATAGACTAACTTTTAACTCGGGCAAAAACAAAGGATTTAATGGAAAAGAAACTTTCAATGGTAAAACCTTATGTTTTTTCTTTTCCAGTGAATACACAGCAAGATGAATGTTTTTTTTATGGAAGTAAGCATAGGCAATCAATTGACTTTTAGGTTCTATAGCGTAGGTTATGAGATAACTTTTAGAGGGGCGTGGCAAAGGGATTTCTTCTGAAGTAGCCTCGTTAGGCGGATCTATATAGTGTTCCTTGACCCATTTTAACCATTCATAAACCAAGCGGCGAAAACTAATGTGGAAAGTAATGACAGCAGCGCTGTAAGGAGTTTCCGCAACCTTTAACAAATAAAAGAACTCTTGAATTTTCCTTCTGCTGTAGCGGGTTTCTATGTAAAACCAGAAGGATTTAAAAAGCGCTTTTTGGTAGTAGCGTATCGGTGTGATTTCTCCCCATTGTTTTGCTGGGGGCAGACGCTTTAGACTAAACAACAGGCTTTCATCTATGGGCTTCCATCCTTCACCAATATAAGCAGGTAGTCCTAACCATACCCATTGAGGAGGTATCAAATAACGATTGCGGTGCCAAAAACGTGCTTCAGAAAAAAGAT
Organism: Bacteroidota bacterium; assembly: GCA_015490695.1. Taxonomy (GTDB): domain Bacteria; phylum Bacteroidota; class Bacteroidia; order SpSt-205; family S141-50; genus S141-50. The sequence continues at coordinate 2,210 of WFXK01000126.1, forward strand.
GATAAACATACAAATGGGTGATTCCCCAACGAATTTGCTCCTCCAAGGAGCGCAAAGAGCCATTGTAAAACACCCGTATGCTATAAGGTTGGTTTTTAATAAAATACCATTGCTGTTCTTCAGGCAAACGAGCAAAATGCCCTATGGAAGGGAAAACAAAAATCCGTATCCGCTGTTGAGGAATGTACTCAAAAAAGCGTGTTAATTCTTCTACTACTCTATTACCAATCTGTGCTGTTCTTTCTAAAAGCTGTTTATGCTGATTATCCCCTACAACCTCTACGTTTTCAAATACTAAACTAACCTTCCAAGGTAATTGAGCATAAGCCAGCGCAAGGATAAAAATAAGTAGTCGCATTCATTTGATTAAGATTGTTGTGAATAATCTTTTAAGCTGTGGATGTTATTACTTCGCAAGAATTGATAATTTTTTCCGTAATTGGGGTTTCTATATTTGGCTAAGAATTCCAGTCGTTCTTTTAGTTTTTCTTTTGGGACTAATAGTTTCTCTTTGGTCATAATGGCTTCTGCTCTGGAGGTAAATACGAAGTCGTATTCTGGGCTCATAACAATAGCTTCTTCGGGACAGACATCTTCGCACAAACCACAATAGATACATCGTAGCATATCAATTTCAAACCATAAGGGGTAGCGTTCTTTAGGGTCGTCCGTTTCTGCAGCTTGCATACTGATGGCTAAGGGAGGACACACTCTAGCACATAAACCACAAGCCACACAACGCTCCTTACCATTTTCTTCTACTAACACAGGACGTCCACGAAATTCTGGTCCTAAGTGAAAACGCTCCTCTGGATATTCCACGGTCATCTTTTTACGAAACATCAACTTAAGCGTGTACCACATTCCCTTGAATATAACGGGGAAGTATAGTTTATGCCACCAACTTAGTTTTCGTTCTGACTTATCGCCTTTAACGATTCTTATTTTTCCCATAGCAATAGCAAAGGTAGTAAAAAAGCATTAACGTACCAAAGTGATGCTACCTCTATAGATGGTTTCTCCTATACGGATGACGTAGAAGTATTGTCCTTCGGGCAGGGGTTTTCCTTGGAAGGTGCCATCCCAGGCAACATTGGGTTGAGAAGCACTAAAGACTACTCTACCCCATCTATCTACAACTTGGACTTCAAAGGGTTGAGTTCCGTCGTAGCGGAAGACGATACGGTCGTTATAACCATCGCCATTGGGGGTAAAGACATTGGGCACATCTAATTGAGGGGCTAAAACCACATAAGTGGGGGTTTGGACTTCATAGGTACATCCCATAGAGTCTGTTACATAGAGCGTTACTTGATAATACCCTGGTTTTTCATAGGTGTGTTTGGTTTCTCGGGTTGTTGCGTGGTGTCCATCACCGAAGTCCCATACGATAAAGCGAGCGCCGTTGTTCGTGGTATCTCCTTTATAACGGAAATAAATCGTTGTTCCTAAGGGGATTTTAATAGGGGCTTCTGGGTCAGCAATAATCTGAGGCTGTAGCCCAGGGCGCAAGGTAATTACTGCTTGTTTAGTGGCTTGACTTAAGCAAAGCCCGTTACTATTCACAGAAAGGGTGACCACATAAGTACCCCCTTGCGCATATACATGAACAGGATGAACCTCATTGCTGATAGTACCATCGCCAAAGTCCCAGAAATAGCTATGAGCCCCTTGACTTTGATTTAAGAAAGAGACTTTTAATTGATTACAGCCTTCTTCTATGGAGTAAGTGAAGTCTGCTATGGCATCGGGATACACTTGGAGGAATAGGCTATCGGCTACGATGCAGGTAGAGTCACCTTCGTAGACATAGACATAAACGTATTGGCTGGTATCCAATTGAATTTGGGCGATTTGGGTAGTATCGTTGATTTGTTGGGTTTGCAGTGGTTGGGGGTTCCACAGGAAGGTAGCACTGCCGTAGCCGCCAACAGCCGTTAAAACAATCGTATCGCTACTACAATACTGGTTCGTATCGCTTTGTAAACGCACAGAGTATCCTCCTTCAACGAAGATTTTAACCGAATCTATGCTTTCACAGCCTGCGTAGACGCCGTGGAAGTAGTAGGTTGTTCCTTCTGTGGGAGCAGCTTTGGGGTTAACTGCCGTAGAGTCGCTTAATCCTGTTGCGGGCGTCCAATAAACATAATACGGGTCTACTGCCCACAATACCTTAGCGGGCAATACTATAGAATCTCCCATGCAAATTTTATGCCATCCGATGCCTGTAGTATCTGCGTCTATTAAAGGAGGATGTCTTACAATCACAACAGCAGAATCTTGTAGAAACAAAGGACATCCTTGAATAGAAGCCCAGACATAGAAGGTCATGGTATCGGGTGGGAACACTATAGGGTTTTCTGCTGTGCTATCTACTATGTATGCTGAAGGAGACCATTGATAAAGGATGTTGCCTGTATAGCTACCAACGATGGCAGTAGTGGTTTGCAGTTGTATAGAATCGCCTGCACACATTTCGTAGTAGGGTTGTTTCAGTTGTACCTGTGGATAGGGTTTTACGGTGACTGTCACAGAGTCAGCGTCGCTAAGGCAGCCGTTATTATTGACAACGAGGAAGTAGGTTACCGTATGGGGTGGACTTGCCCATGGTCTTGGTGCCGTAGAATCGGAAAGTCCAAGGGATGGGGTCCATAAATAAGTGAAGTTAGAATCGGTCCCTTGTGGTAAGTCTCCTAATTGCACACTATCTTTATAGCAGACTTCTACATCTGGACCTGCGTTTGCGATGGGTTTAGGGATGACGTACACAACTACAGTAGCATTAGAGTCCAATGGGTCGCTACTGCAGCCTGTATAAGTAGAGGTAACTACTAAGGTGTAGATGGTTGTGGTATCGGGTGTGGCGTAGGGGTTAGCGATATTGGGGTTATTGAGGCTATTAGCTGGGCTCCATTGGTAGTCATAGCTACCAAAGCCGGGGTTTAGGACGCTTCCTTGGAGAAAGACGCCGGGTCCCCCTTCACAAATGAAGGTATCTTCGCCTGCATAAGCGATAGGGCGTTCTACTGCTTGAACGTAAACAGGTACGGAATCGGCTTCACAACCTAATGCATCTGTAATATGCAACCAATACAGTTGATTGCTTGGTGGAGATGCTAAAGGTCTTAAAACATAAGGATTGCTTAAGTAGTTGGCGGGTGTCCATTGAATAAAGTAGGGAGGCGTTCCCTCCGAGACGTTTGCAGGTAATTCCACAGGGTCACCACCGATACAATAGACAACGATACCTGTATCCAAGGTAATTACAGGCTTAGGATTGATAATGATTTTGATACTGTCTACTGGACCGCTGCAGCTGCCATAAGAGGCGACCAAATAGTACACCGTTGTGGTATCTACGCTTGCCCATGGATTAGGCACGTTGGGATTGCTCAATCCTGTAGCAGGCCACCATTGAAAGCTACTGCCGGGCACATTGCTAGTCCCTTGTAATTGAATTAACAAGGAATTTCCACAGACTAAGGTATCTTCTCCTGCATCGGCAATCGGTCTTGGATAAACCATCACAGTGTCCATGGAGTCGGCATTAGAGAAAGCGCAACCTTCCATGTAGATAGTTAGTAATACGGGTTTAGGTCCTGGGCTATCCCATGAGACGTTATGAGGTCCTTTGCCTGAAGCAGTTGAAGGTTGTGCTCCTGCGCCAAAATCCCATTGGAATTGTGCAGTATCGGGTGCAGTACCTATATACAACACGCTCGCTGTATCATCTACACAAACAGAAGTATCACTCCATAAAGTTTCTAAACTTGGAGGCACAACGTTAATTCTTACTGTTCCGCTATCTTTTACTGTACAGCCTGCGCCATCGGTTACCTCTACATAATATTGATACGTTCCCGAGTCAGGATAGGCATAGCTCGCGGTAGAACCCGTAACGTTTAGTCCACCATCACCATACCATTGTACTGTAAAGGGAGGAGTTCCTCCTAAGACAGGAGCGCTAAAATAACCGACATTACAATTCACCAAGGCTGTGTCCATGACGGTTATATCCCCCCCACGAACATATAATACGAAAGTTCTCTGGGTTCTCCCTTCAATAGGACAAGCATCGTCTTTTGCATAAACAGTAAACAAATAAGGGGCAGCACGAGGTATAGGATTATTCCACTGGAATAATGCTTTCCTTGGTCCTATGACAGTAAACGTGGCAGAAGGAATGCCGTTATTCCAGCCTATGGTGATGTTGTCTCCTAAGTTCGGGTCGTAAATAGGGATTTCAAAAGAAACAGGCTGATAGGCACAGATAGTATCTACGAAGACCCATGTGCTATCTATCCCTGCGATTTGGGGTTGTACTTGATTTCCACAATTTAAAACAGTAATTTGTATATCCCGCATAACTTGTCCGATAGGGACTCCATTACGCCATTCTGTTACATAGATACATAATGTAGCTTTTTGTCTTTGCGTTGGAAACATAGAAATATCACCTGTGATAGGATCTACGCTCAAGGGTGGGTTACTTGCCATAGGGTTTGTTGCTGAATAAGGTGGTTGATAAGGAACAATTACAGGAGTCCCATTAGGAAATTGTCCTGGAACATCTAAATAATCCCAGCAAGGTCCTAAGCTATAAGATAAGGAATCTCCATCTATATCTGTAGCTCCCTGGTTAAATACAAAAGGCTGATTTAAACATACGTAAGGCACAGGCAATTCTGAAAACACGGGACTGGAATTACATCCTGCTGTCAGATCAATTTTAGTTACTCCTGAGTAAAGGTTTACCGAAGAGCTGTTTTGGATATTAATAATGCTATCATTACGAGTAAAGCCATAGAGCTCTATAATCACAGAATCGCACCGAGGGCTATTACCAAAGTAGTAATCCCGAAAGTAGACACCTCTTTGAACTCCCTTAATAGGGGCATTGGGGTTTGTACAGGTAGTTTGTACAGTAGGACAAACTGGGGTGATTTCTTCTTCGGTTGCTACGGCAACCCACGGTCCTAATGGTACTGGTGCGGCACACCCTGAAGGAAATAGCTTAAAATTCAAATCCATACAATTGCATGAACCACAATTAGGAGGATCATCTGGAAGGCAAAAACTGCTACCACTACAATCTTTATACCAAGTAATCCATATACGATAAGTATCCTGTCCAATACATTGATAATAAACATCCATACCCATCCAGTGGGTTGCCCACGCAACAGAGATACCTAAAAGATATAAAATTCGTCGTATCATAGAGATTTATCGTATTAAGGTTAAATTACCTCGCAGGATTTGCTTGCCGATTTTACAAATATAGAAGTAGACGCCTTCGGGTGCGGGGTTTCCATTTGGCAAACGCCCATCCCATCCTTTTTGCGGTGCATTGGTCTCAAACACTTTTCTACCCCAACGGTCCGTAATCACTAATTGGAAATCTTGAGCCCCTTCATAGTTAACGCTAAAGAGGTCATTGATGCCATCACCGTTAGGAGTAAAGACCGTTGGTATAGGGGGCACTTCAGGAATAACCACCTCAAAGAATGCTTTTGTAATGCTATCACGGCATTTACCGTCATTCATCACCCAAAGGGTTACTTCATATTGCCCTGGTTCCTCATAGCGATGAATAGGATTGGGTTCTTGACTTTGCGTACCATCTCCAAAATCCCATAACCACCAAGTAGGCATTCCTAAGGAGCTATCTACAAAAGCGATTTCCGTTTCCGGTAAATAAATAATAGTTCCTTGAGATGTTATAGCAGGTTCGGTATAAAAGTTCGCTTTCACAGCAGGGAAGATAGTAAGGGTATAAGATTGCGTATCGGCGCAATGCGTTGCTGTCGTGGGGATAGTTACCAAGGTAATAGTATAGCTGCCCGCACGGCTATACACATAAGAAGAATCTTGAAAAGTTGCAACATTTCCATCACCCATATCCCATACATATTGCACGGGGCTTATATCGCTATTAGCGCGTAGTCGTACAGGCATGGTTGAACAACGAGGATAGTCTACTGTAATTTGGGAAGATGGACGTTGTCCTGCATGAACTAAAACGGAATCTCTCCCAGCACAAAAGCTACTTCCTTCGTGTAAAGTAACATACACATAGAACGTGTCTTGTTCTTCAATGGGAAGTTGTAAGGGATTCGCTTGTGATTGATTACCTTTCCATTCCCAGACAATCACGGGGTTGCCATAGCCACCCTGAGCAACTAAAGTGAGCGTATCACCAACGCAAGCATAAGCAGTATTCTTATTTAAGGTTAAAGGTGGTGGTGGGAGGACTCGCACCCACACACTATCTTGCTGCTTACAACCTTGGGTTTCTACTGTCAACACATACAAAGTGCTTTGATTAGGGGTTGCAACAGGATTTACTACAGATGGATTACTTAGACCCGTTGTAGGGCTCCAATAAAGATTGGTATAGCTTCCTACTACCTTTGCCGGTAGAACGACGCCATTAGGGTCACCAAGGCAGTAAGTCACTCCTAAGTCTGTTGTATCTGCATCTACTACAGAGGGTACTTCAACTTTTCTCACCTCGTAAGATAAAACATCTTCAAAGACACAGCTGTCGCTACTGATGGTCAAATAAAAGATGGTTACACTATCGGTAGTTGCAAAAGGCTGTAGTACGGTAGGGTCACTAAGTCCTGTAGCAGGTGACCATGAAAAGGTGTAGTTTCCTGTTCCTACGAGTTGGATAAGTAATTGTTTGCTTTCTCCTGGACACACCCAAACAGGTTCACTAAGTAACTTTAATAGCGTTGGCGGTGTTTGTACATAGATAGTGACGCTATCGGGGTCGCTGGGACAGTTGCCATTATAAACAATCAATTGATAGGTTGTTGTTGTAGTTGGTGCTGCTTTCGGAAAAGGAGAAGTAGGGTCGTTTAGTCCTGTTGCAGGAGACCATACAAAAGAAGGAATGCCTACTACATTATCAGCGCTACCATAGAGTTGCACACTATCTCCTTGGCATAAAGTTCTATCAGGACCTGCATTGGCAATAGGTTTGGGAGTCACCTGCACGGCTATTTGCGCTGGCATGCTTTCACAACCTGTAACCGTATCCACAGCAATGACACTATACACGATAGAAGAATCAGGAGCTGCAACGGGCTTTGATAAAGTAGAGTCATTTAAGAAAGCTGCTGGTGACCATTGATAAACATAGTTACTTCCTGTAGGACTTATACTGATTTGCAGTTGTACATTGTCGCCTTGACATATTGTGGTATCATTGAAAAGCGGTGTGATTTGCGGTTTAGGATGGACGATTACCAACACGCTATCCATTAAAGAAATACATCCTACGGAATCCATAACCCAAACATAGTACCATGTTGTTTGCGTAGGATTTGCTATAGGATGGGAAGTATCTGGAGCAGAAAGTCCCCTGGTAGGTCGCCATAAATATTGTTTTACGCCGCCGTTACCACCAAAAACCTCTGTTGCTATGAGCGTTCCAGCATCTCCTTGACAACGCTCTAATTGTGTTGGAATAATATTTACCCTTGGTGTATCAGGGAAAACCCGTATCCATACCGAATCACTCGCACTATGCCCACAAGTATCTGAAACTGTAAGCGTAATCAGGGTGTCCTTGCCTACTTGTATGGTTAAAGTCGGTGTGGTATCTCCTGTGCTCCAAAGATAGTTTAACGGGGAAGGAATAGGAGTTACATAAGGGGTAATAGTAATCGGTTTTGTGCCACAAGCAACTAACTCCCCTGGGAGCAACACTTCAAAAGGCGGAGTATCACTAATAAGGATCGTATCTGTGACCGTTGTTACATTAGCACAAGCAGCCACTTGATTGATAATAGTAATAATCAACGTTTCAGGAGCTTCAGAGATAAAATCTTCAATAGGGATAATCCACAACGTATCGCTAATAGCTCCTGCAGGAATAACAATGCTATCTGGAAT
>WFXK01000127.1 GCA_015490695.1 Bacteroidota bacterium
AAGTTTTATTTTGTGCACCTATGGCAGATAGAGCGGTTTATATTGTTGGGGCGAAGCGTACGCCTATTGGGAGTTTTTTAGGTTCGTTATCTAATGTGCCTGCGACCCGTTTAGGGAGCATTGCCGTCAAAGGGGCGTTAGAAGACGCAGGTATAGAATCCAATGTACCTACAGAGCTTTATTTTGGGAATGTTTTATCGGCGAATTTAGGTCAGGCGCCAGCGACCCAAGTAGCCCTTGGAGCAGGCATGCCCGAAACCACCCCCTGTACCTTAATCAATAAAGTTTGCGCCTCAGGAACCAAAGCTGTGATGCTTGCGGCTAACTCCATCCGTTTAGGAGAAAACGATGTGGTCGTAGCAGGCGGCATGGAAAACATGAGCTTAGCACCCCACTACGTAACTAACTACCGCCAAGGAAACAAATACGGAAACACCACTTTGTTAGACGCTATCGTCATAGATGGCTTGGAAGACCCTTATAGTTGTCAAGTCATGGGACAAGTCGCAGAACAATGCGCCGTAGAATATCAAATCAGCCGCGAAGAGCAAGATGAGTATGCCGTGCGTTCCTATAAAAGAGCATTAGAAGCCATAGAAAAAGGTTATTTCAAAGAGGAAATTGTTCCTGTGACGGTCAAAACACGTAAAGGGGAGGTAGTTGTGGATGCTGATGAAGAGCCCCACAGGGTTAAGTTTGAAAAAATTCCCCATTTACGTCCCGCGTTTAAGGAAGATGGGACGATTACAGCAGCAAACGCTTCTAAAATCAATGATGGGGCAGCAGCAGTAGTATTAGCCTCAGAAGATGCTGTCAAACGTTACGGATTAAAACCCTTAGCAAGGATTTTATCGTATGCAGACGCTGCCAGAGACCCACAATGGTTTACTATCGCCCCCACCGATGCTATCCAACTTGCCTTGCAAAGAGCTAACCTATCCATAGAAGACATTGACCTCTTTGAAATCAACGAAGCCTTTTCTGTCGTAGCCTTAGCTAATCAAAAACTACTGCAAATCCCGATAGAAAAACTGAATGTTTTGGGTGGTGCTGTTGCCTTAGGACATCCTTTAGGATGTTCTGGAACACGTATTTTAATCACTTTGTTGACAGCATTAAAGGTCCACAATAAACGTTATGGTGCATTAGGGATTTGTAATGGTGGTGGCGGTGCTTCTGCAATGGTGATAGAACGGCTATGATAGTTGCGCCCTCCATTCTATCGGCAAACTTCGCCCAATTGCAATCGGTTATCCAAATGCTTGAAAAAAGCGAAGCCGATTGGATTCATTGTGATGTGATGGATGGGCATTTTGTTCCTAACATCACTTTCGGTATGCCTATTATCGCCGCTATCCGCCCCTTAACCACTAAAATAATAGATGTTCATCTCATGATAGAAAAACCTGAACGCTATATTGGAGCCTTTGCCAAAGCAGGAGCGGATTGCATTAGCGTCCATTTAGAAGCGTGTACGCACTTAGATAGAACCTTGCATCAAATCAAAGCCTTGGGTTGTAAAGCAGGGGTTGCTATTAATCCTTCCACACCCGTAAGTGCTTTGCAACATGTACTTTACTGCACAGATTACGTCTGCTTGCTAAGTGTAAACCCAGGGTTTGGTGGGCAACCCTTCATTGAAGAAGCTTTGAAAAAGATTGCTCAATTACGTAACCTTATTCAAGAAGGGGCTTACAACACCTTGATTGAAGTAGATGGGGGCATTACGCCAGAGAACGTTCATGCAGTTGTGGAAGCAGGAGCAGATATTGTTGTTGCAGGCTCTGCTGTTTTCCGTGCACAAAACCCTGAAGAGGTGATTCGTCAATTAAAATCTCCTAAGTATGCGCGTCCTTAATTATATTGGCGGGGACTTCCATACACCGAAATCAGGACAATTTATTCCTAACATAGAGCCTGCTACAGGGGAAGTCTACGGAGAACTACCCGATTCCGATGAGCGCGACGTAGTTTTAGCGGTTGAGGCTGCTAAAAAAGCTTTCCCTCTATGGAAACAGCTGCCTTTAGAAAAACGGTTTGAATATTTGTATGCTATATCGCAGAGGATAACGGAGCAGTTAGATGAGTTAGCAGAAGCGGAAGCAAGAGACAATGGTAAACCGTTGTGGTTAGCAAAAAAAGTAGATATTCCTCGTGCGGCAGCGAACTTTCGCTTTTTCGCCTCTGCACTCCTCCATTTTTTTTCTGAAAGTTATGAGATGCCTAAGGGAGTGCTTAGTTATGTATTGCGTCAGCCTATAGGCATCGCCGGATGCATCGCCCCATGGAACCTCCCGCTTTATTTGTTCACTTGGAAAATCGCCCCAGCCTTAGCAGCAGGAAACACTGTCGTTGCAAAACCTTCAGAAATCACCCCCGTAACGGCTTTTTTGCTTTCTAAGATTTGTCAAGAGATTGATTTGCCCCCTGGCGTGTTAAACATCGTTCATGGTTATGGCAACAAAGTAGGAGAAGCGATTGTAAAACACCCTGACATTAAAGTGATTTCTTTTACTGGAGGAACTGAAACAGGGAAACGCATTGCCGCCATCGCCGCACCCATGTTCAAACGCTTAGCCTTAGAGCTCGGTGGAAAAAACCCTAATATCATTTTTGCCGATTGCGACTACGAAACCATGATGCAAACAACTTTATTGTCTTCTTTTTCTAACCAAGGACAAATTTGCCTTTGTGGCTCAAGAATCTTTATAGAAAAACCCTTATATGAACGTTTTAAACACGATTTTGTAGAGCGAACTAAAGCGATGAAAGTAAGCCATCCTTTTGACCCTGAGGCAAAAGTGGGTGCTGTTGTCTCAGAACAACACAAAAAGAAAATTCTCTCTTATATTGCTTTAGCAAAGGAAGAGGGAGGCACTATTTTAACAGGAGGAACAGAAGTACATTTAGAAACCCCTTATGATAAAGGGTATTATGTTGCGCCGACGATTATAGAGGGTTTGCCGCAGCAGTGCCGTACTAATCAAGAGGAAATCTTCGGACCCGTAGTAACGCTTCAACCTTTTGAAACAGAAGAGGAGGTTATTAACTTGGCTAATGATGTGCCTTATGGGCTTTCTGCTACGATCTGGAGTCAAAACATTCGTCGCTGTATGCGTGTTGCTGAACAACTCCAAGCCGGGGTGATTTGGATCAACAGTTGGCTACTAAGAGACCTAAGAGTCCCCTTCGGTGGAATGAAAAACTCAGGTATAGGCAGAGAAGGAGGCTTTGAAGCCTTACGCTTCTTTACAGAACCTAAAACCGTTACTATTCGTTACTAAAAATGCGTCCTTATCTTGGTGCGGCCTTCGCTATGGTAATTCTGCCTATTTTTTCCGTTATTTATTTGGTAAGCTGTTTTCCTATTGTTGCTTTCTTATTGCTGCTTAATAAAGAGCGTCAAGCCCATAAAGTGAATACCTTTTTCAGTTTGGTAGGCATGATTTTAGCAGGGATACGATTTAAAGTCCATGGAACTTTACCGCAGCATCCTCCTTTTATTATCGTCGCCAATCATCATAGTTATTTAGATATTCTGTTGTTGCATGTGATTTTTTGGCATTGGCAATTAAAGTTTATTGGAAAAAAAGAATTAGTAAAAATCCCTTTTTGGGGATGGACTTACCAACGTATGCACATTATTGTGGATAGGAAGTCTGTACATTCTGGTGCGAAGTCTTTGCAAGCCAGTAAAGAAGCCTTGAAAAAAGGGATTAGCGTAGTGGTTTTTCCCGAGGGGACGACACGAAAACCTGTAAACACTATTTTATTACCTTTTAAAAATGGTGCCTTTGCACTTTCGGCAGAGACGCAAGTGGCAATTTTACCAGTTGCGTTGTTAAATACTGCTCGGGTGCTTAAGGTGCGTCCTTTTCCACAAATTCTCCCCGGAAAAGTAGAAGCCATCATAGGGGAAGTGATTCCCCCACCAAAGAATAA
>WFXK01000128.1 GCA_015490695.1 Bacteroidota bacterium
CCTAAAGCAGCCATCTGAATACCTTGTAAAGTTGCTACATTGGTTAATTGCCATAAAGCCTTATCTTTTTTTAACTCTTCTATCATCGTAGGCTCGGCAAAAAACCGAGCTGGTACCTGCATGGCACCCGTAGCAGGTATCTCCCAAATGTAAGTGTCTATCGCCTTTATCTCCATAATCAATAGCAAAATTAGAAACGTTCTAAATAACTTGCTTGTCTAAGACGGCGTCGCAAAACTTTATACAAGGCTATAAAACATAGTTGCAAGAAGCTTACACCACCAATAGCTCCAGCAATAGAAACATCTAAAAAAACGGCGATGAAATAACCTAAAAAAGTTGCGCTAATACTATATAAAATCGCTTTTCCAACCATGATGGTTAGCCGTTGACTGGTTAGCCACGCGGTAGCAGGTGCAATGATCAAATAGGCTAACACTAAAATAACCCCAACAATTTCAAAAGCGGTGATAACTAAAATGGTAGTTAACAATAATAATAGCTGTTCCCAGCGTTTAGGGTCAAAACCAAGACTGTGTGCGAAAGCTGGGTCAAAAGCAAACAGAGAAAATCCTCTCCAACCTAAGAACACGATTAAGAACACCAAAATTGCCATGAACAACACTTTTACACTTTGTACAGGAATTAAATCTGCTATGAAGGGACTAAAAGGTAGATAAGCGATTTCTCCGTATAGAACACATTCTTGGTCTAAGTCTATTTTTCGTGCAAAGGCAGAAAGCAGTAGGATTCCTAAGGCGAATAAAAAAGAAAAGACCAATCCTATGACGCTATCTTGATGGAGGGATTGATGGCGTTGTATCCATAAAATGAGAGTGGTGGTGATGAGTCCTGTTATCAAGGCAGCAAACCATGTGAGCAAACCTCCATAGATACCACTCCAAAGGAATGCAATAACAATCCCTGGCAAAACCGCGTGCGATAAAGCATCTGCCATTAAGCTTTGTTGACGCAATACTAAAAAAGTTCCTATAGCAGCGCAGGCACTACCTAATAGAAGAAGCGTAAAAAGAATCCAAAAGGCTTCCATGCAAAGCAAAGTTAGTTTCGCAAAACAGAATGGGCAAGGGCTTTCCAAAAACGGGTTTCTAATAAAATTGCAGGATAGCACCTCAGAGCCGCTTTATACCATTGAAATGCCTTATCATAAGCACCTCTTGCATTATCTGTGATGGCTGCTAATAAATAACCGTGGGCATCAAACAAAGAGAGATAAGGTTGATAAACTTTATAAAGTAAGGGGTCTTTTACAATTTTGTTTCGTATATAGCGGACACGCCATAGGATGGTTTCGCTGCTGTCTTTTGCTGTGCCTCGTTGGGAATGTTGTAAAACAATGTTGTTTATTTTAGGAATTCTGCCAACTTTATAACGTGCCAAAATCCGAATCCAAAGTTCTCTGTCTTCACTACCTGAAAGTTTTCGTTCTTCGTCAAAACGATAGGCTTTATAAAGTGATTTTGCTAAGAAGACGCCGATGCCAGATAAGAAGTTTCCTTTCATGATTTCTTTTTGTGGGTTTCGTAGGGGTGGAGCAGGGTAGCGGTAAAGCCGCTTTCCATCAGGAGTACGCAACTCTAAAAGATTATGAAAAAAAACGGCATCGGGGTGCTGCTGAATATAATGCCAAGCATCTTCTAAATTCGTTGGCAGCATTAAATCATCAGAATCCAATAACACAGCAAAATCGCCTTGAGCAAGTTCAAACCCTTTATTGCGGCAAAACGCCCGCTCTTTATTAACTTCGTTACGATGAAGTACAATACGACTATCTTTTTTTTGATATTTCCTCACTACTTCAGGCGTCGCATCTGTAGAAGCATCATCTATCACAAGCACTTCAAAATGCGGATATGTCTGATTTAAAACACTTTCCAACGTTTTCCCAATCCATTGAGCACGATTATAAGCAGGGATAATGACAGAAAAGATAGGTTTAGACTTCATAAAGTTTCTTTAATCGTTCAATAAAATGTTGAAGGGAAAATGGTTGAACGCTTTTTATTCCGTTCTTTCGGATTTGTTCTCTTAAAGAAGTGTTGTTTAATAACGTTAATAATCCTTGTAAAATGGCATCGGAGCTTTGATAGGGGACTACAATAGCGTTATAATGGTTTTTTATTAGCTCGTGAGCGATGCCTGATAGGGTGAATACCGAAGGCACACCTGCTGCTAAAGCTTCTACATAAACCTGCCCAAAAGCTTCTATCCACGGATTGATAGGAACATGAACAAACAAATCCATCATGCCGTACAAAGAAAACAAATCCTTTTCAAAAGGGATTTCAATAAAACACCCCTGAGGAAGTTTTTCTATTATTTGTTGATGTACCATTGTATAGTCAGGACCTTTAGCATTGGCAAAAATGAAAAACGCTTTAGGATAATGTTTTTTTAGTTCACGGAATGCTTCAATAGCATAACGATGTCCTTTTAAGTGCATGAAGCGGGCAATCATGCCAACTATAGGAAACGCATCTTCAGGAATTTTATAATAACGTTTTAGCTGTTGAATTCGCTCAGGTTGGGAATTTTGAAACTTTTCTAGATCAAATCCATGGGGGATGATATAGACTTTTTCTTTTGGAACGCCTTCTAAATGGATAAGCGTTTGCGCAACGTTTTTAGAAGTTGCGACAATATGCGTGCTTAAGCGATTGTTTTGTTTATCCCACCGAACGGCTTTAGGAAAGTATTCATGGTGAAAAGTAGCATGGTGACGTGTGTGAATGCGCTTAGGGATTCTTAATAGCCATGCTGCATGGAGTCCTAAGAAACAGGCTTCAAAAAGGTGCGTATGAATAACTTGAGGACGAATGTATCGCAATAACCGGAGTAATCGCCATAGTACAGCAGGATAATCTCGCTTACTTCGTAAAGGAATAAAATAAGTTGTGCATCCTAAGTCTTTTAATAAAGGTTGTAAGGTGCTTTCTTTTTTTCCTAAGAAGATAAAATGGAGGTCAAAGCGACCTTGTAGGTGTTGTGCAATCCATTGGAAGGCGATGGCGTAATCAATATGCGAAAGGACTTGAACGATTTTCATAAAAGCGCTTCTAAGATGCCTTTTGCTGTTTTTTGCGAAGCACCAGGACCACCAAGCCGTTGTTGTAGTTCCTCATAACCCTTTTGGATTTGTTGCTGGCGTTGCCAATCTTCTAAAATAGCGTAAAGTTGTTTGCTAACTTTTTCTACGGTGTATTGGTTTTGGATGAGTTCAGGTACGATGGTTCTTCCCACAATGAGGTTAGGCAGTCCAATATGTTGGACTTTGACTAAACGTTTTGCAATCCAATAAGAGAGGGGATTGCCTTTATAGCCAATGATTTGAGGGACGCGTAGCAAAGCCGTCTCTAAGGTGACAGTTCCAGAAGTGGTTAAAGCGAAATCGGCAACCCTTAGCAGTTCGTGTGCAGGCGCTTTCACTAAAGGAAACTTCTCTATGCCGTTAAATTGATAAAAAAAGCGTTCTGATAACGTGTCGGCTACACTGATGCTAACTTTGAATTCTGAAGAAAAGCGTTCAGCCACTTTTAACATGATGGGCAACATGCGTTTAACCTCTTCTTTTCTACTTCCTGGAAGTAATAAAAGTTGTTTCCATTGTTTTTTTCCTAAGTCGGGGGCGTGTAAGGAGGGAGGGCGCTTCGGTGGCGTGATAATATCCATCAAAGGATGCCCTACATAGTGCGCCTCTACACCATAACGAGCATAAAAATCTTTTTCAAAAGGTAAAATGACGAATAATTTATCTACGTAGCGCTTAATGATTTTCACTCTACCACTTTTCCAAGCCCATAGTTGTGGAGCGATGTAGTAAAATACTTTAACGCCATTGGCTTTGGCATAAGGCGCTATGCGGAGATTAAACCCTGGATAGTCAATTAAGATAATGGCGTGGGGTTTGTATTTTTTAATGGCGCTTTTGACTTTTGTAAATAAAGAGCGGATTTTCCAAAGTTTTTTTAGTACTTCTGTAAACCCTACGACTTGGATGTTTTTAACATGTTCTAACAGGTGCATGCCTGCTTGTTGGAGGTGGTCACCACCAACTCCCCAGAACTCTAAAAACTTAGGGCTTTGTTGGCGTAAAGCTTTAACAAGATTACTGCCGTGTAAATCTCCTGAAGCTTCTCCAGCAATGATGAAAATCCTCATCGTTCAATAGTAAAACCTTGGAACGGCTTTAATGTGGTTGTTTTTTCAAGCAACTGGACTTTTTTTACTTCAGCTAAGGGAGAGCCTTCATGACTCCATTCGTAGAGTTTCTGTAGAGCTTCTGGGTTGCCTTGTGCTTCAATACAGACGCTGCCGTCGGGCTCGTTGCGAACAAAGCCTTTTAAGCCAAGGTGTTGTGCTTGTTGCTGGGTGTATGCCCTAAAATAAACCCCTTGAACGCGTCCATAAACCTTCCATCGCCAACGCTCTTCCATGTAGAGCAAAGGTACAGCCTTGTGCGTAGTTTCACAACTTAATATAAAGTCCCGTTATTCCCATTACCCGAAGCGTCATAAGCAATATTTCCTGAGCATTCGTCAAAACGCCAATAACCAACAAGCCCGGGTTCGTTTCCTGTTAAGCGGCGGCACATGTCTCGGCGGATTTCTGCTTGGCTTCGGGCATAGTTCCAAATGCGAACTTCGTCTATTTGACCATTTAGGTCCCATGCTCCTGCTGCTGCATCATATCCTATGAAGAAACGATGGTTTATATCTGCTATGGATAGGGGAGTGCAGTTGCTTCCCGTATTGTAGTTTCCGGTTCTTTCTATACCATCTACATAGATTTTCATATAATTTGTCCCTTTAACATAAGCAATATGGTGCCATTTATTATCCACTACGTCGGAAGCGTTAACAGAATAGTAGCATACGCTTGTTCCGTCGCCTGAAACCCATAGCTCCAATTCTCCAGTAGTGCTTTGAAATCCTGCCCACCAGGAATAAGGTCCGCCAGTTTTCCACATAGAAAAGTGGGCATCCCAATTCCCTGTTAAAGTGGAAGTTTTAATCCATAATTCTGCTGTAAATTCTGTGAAGCCATCAAAGTTCGCATTGTTTGGAGGAGAAATTTCTACAGTAGTAGCGGGACCAAATTCTAGTGCACATCCGCTTGCTACACTGTTTACAGGACTTTGGGCGTAAAGCCCTACGACAATTACCAAAAAGCTTGCTAGTCGTTTCATAGGCTTTATGGTTTTTAGTTTAGTACAGAGTTCCGTGGTTTCCGTTTCCTGAGGCGTCAAAGGCAATGTTTCCTGAGCATTCGTCAAAACGCCAATAACCAACAAGCCCGGGCTCGTTTCCTGTTAAGCGGCGGCACATGTCTCGGCGGATTTCTGTTTGGCTTCGGGCATAGTTCCAGATTCGGACTTCATCTATGGTACCTGCAAAAGGAGAAGAGATACCGGAGCCACCACAATATTTCCAATTAGAACCGATGCGTAGTTTTTCCCTACCTTGGTAGATTTTTTCTACACGCAATATGCCTGTGTAGTTCCATAATGGGTATCCGCACCACATAATACGCACGTTATTGCCTCTGCACCATGCAACACAACTTCCTGAGGGAACGCAAAAAGTGCTTGCAGGGTCATTAGTGTCAATAACAAAGCTGTCTGCTACTGCCTTAATCCCGTTGATGTAAATAGCGACATTGCCGTTTTGAAACGTTGCAGCGATATGATAATAGCCTGGGGAAGGGATAACATTTTGAGCGTATAACCAGCCAACTAAGTGATAATAATTTCCATCTCGGTTGATGAGGAATATTATGCTATCGTTTTCTTGAAGTAGTGCATAGCTTTGTCCTGAGTTTGCCCAATTGGCATCTGGGCACCATGCCCATTTGGCAATAAGCACTTCTGTACCGTTGGTCGTAGGGGATAAATACGCCCAGCATTCCAGCGTAAGTTCATATAGGGCGTCTAAGGAGTTCGCATCGGGAACTTCTACGCGGTTTGTTGTGCCGTCAAAAGATAAAGCACAGCCGCTTGCTACGCTGTTTACAGGATTTTGGGCATAAATACCTGTGAAAATCCCACCTATAATAGCCCAATACAATGCCTTATACACCAAACTTTCTCCCATACCATTGCAAAAGTACATTTCTTTGCCTTTTTAGTCAAGATGGCTTAACTTTGCCTTTAGAACCATGACAGCCGATTCACTTTATCGGGAATTGATTTTAGACCATAATAGCAACCCGAGGAATTTTTATGTGATGGAGGATGCAGATGTGTATTTAGAAGGGTATAATCCCTTATGTGGTGACCGTATTACCTTATATTTAAAATATGACGACACAGGAGAACGGATTGCTAAGGCTTCTTTTCAGGGGAAGGGGTGCGCTATTTCTATGGCATCGGCTTCTATGATGACCGAAGCCGTCCAAGGATTGTCCAAAGACAAAGCATTGCAGCTCTTTGAACAATTTCACGATTTAATTACAGGGAAATTACCAGAAGAGCAGGCTTACGATGCTTTAGGAAAATTGATTGCTTTTAGTGGTTTGAAGCGTTTACCTACACGGGTCAAGTGTGCTTCGCTTGCATGGCATACGCTAAAAAACGCCCTCCTTGGAAAAACTTCTGAAAAAGTATCTACAGAATAAACCATGAAAAAGCAAAAGCCCACTTCGGTGGAGTTAAAAGACCAAATTATTAAAACCTTACAAGAGATTTATGACCCTGAAATCCCCGTTAATATCTACGATTTGGGATTGATTTACGACATCAAGGTTTCTCCTTCTAATGAAGTGACGATTGTAATGACTTTGACAACACCGCATTGTCCCGTGGCACAGGACTTACCTATTGAAGTAGAAAACCGAATTCGCGCTTTAGAAGGAGTCAAAGATGTACAAGTAGAACTTACTTGGGACCCACCTTGGGATATGAGTCGGCTCTCTGAAGCCGCTAAATTGGCATTGGGACTGTTATAGATCATCTTCTAATTCTATCAAAATTCCAGCTAAATATACTATGGAATCTTCTTCCGTAGCCTCTATTTCTTCTACTGCCAGTCCAAAACGCTTTCCTTGAATGAAAGCAGGAATAGAATCGTAAGGTACATTGTTAAATAAAAGGGAAGTAATTGCTTTTAAATCCAAAGTGTCGTTGTTTTCTTGACTATCTTTCAATACCAGCATTGCGCCCTGAACTTTAAAATGAATGACGCTTTCACCTCGGGTAAAAGTTTCCCAAGTGTTTTTAGTGGTATTATAAGCGTAGTATCTAATCATACCCCAGAGTTTTCGGGCTTTTTGAGGTAATGTCACTGCTTTTTGACAGATGTACTTACGTGAAGTGCTACGTTGAAAGTGCCACTGAGGAAAGTTCACACCAGTTAATACGCCATTTTGTATTTGAAAGTACTCTCTGTACTCTAAAGGAATCGCTTGGGTATCTATTTCCCTGTGCATGTACATTAAATAATCGGCAATGGAAGTGATAGCAGATACAGCGCTGTCGGAAGACTGAAAATCAGTTTGAAGTCCTTGTGCTAAACGATACATTTGACTACGATAGCTTAAACTTTTAGCACTCCAAGGACCTATAAGCGAAAACATCCATAAAAGAAATGCCACAATAAAGAAAGTACTTAAATGAAAACGTAAGTTTTTTATTATCAACATCCCAGCAATGATGGTCAGATAGATGCCTATTAAAGCAGCATAATATCTTGCGATGCTCCAGCCGTAATGATGGATGCGGATGCTTAAGGCGATGTAAAAGGCAATTAAAGGAAATAAAAACGCAATAAAATAAACACGAGGAATGCCTTTTAATAAAAAGAAAGATTGAGCATTTTGTAAATAGACCGATAGAATAAAAAACATTATTAAACTATAGATGCCGAAGATTAACACGTATCGTCCTACTTCATTACTTGGGAATTGTCCTTGTAGGAATAGGGGTAAAAGATAGAGATACAATAAGGTTAGATACAGCCAACTGAAGAAAGGTAATAATTGTTTCGCTAAAAAGCGAAGGAATGGGTTTGCTTTGTAGGTACTTGGTTGAGATAATCTATAGAGGACAAAGCAAGGAGCAATTGTTATTGCTGTTATGACAAAAGTGTGTTTGTACAGGCGGTCTATAAAGGGTTGTAATCGGGAAAAGTCAGGGATGAAAAAGTAGTCTATAGCACCCAATGCCAAAGCGATAGAACCCCATATCAATAATGTTAAAAGAAAACCATAGATACCTACAACGACTACAAAATGAAGCACTCTATCCCATACGTTTTGGTTATCTGGATGATAAGAATAAAGAAAAAGAAATAAAAGGGTGCCTGTCAAAGTAAAAATCCATTGAAACCAATGGTGGCTTTTAGGATAATTAGAAAGTTGACCTACTTTAATAAAGTGCACAAAAGCATAGCCATGATTTACCCAGAAAAAGATTAAGGCGGCAATAACGGCAATAACGAATAACCATCGTTTTTGTTTTAACAAGGTTTCTAAGCTAAGTATCCAAAAGATGCCACAAAGGAATCCTTGAATAAGGAAGTTATCTACAAGTTGCCAAGGGGTTTCTATAGCGACTATAGCGATGAGGGTAGTAAGCAGTAAATAAACACCGCTTATGGGACAATTTTTAATAATCCATTGTGCTGCTGTTTGCCATTCAACCGATAGCGTTTTTATTCGCATGGCTATCAGTCATCTTCTTCGTCGGGCTCTTGCCCTATTGCCTGAGCGTAGGCTCTTCCGTAGTGAATAAGGAGAATAAACCAAAGGATACCAATAATAACAGCAGCGGTCCAAATTAGCGAGGAGTGCACACTATTTTCATAAAAAGCAATTTCTATGGGGTTTACTTTATCAGAATCTAACATAGATTCGCCAGAAAGGACCAATCTTACTTTTTTGCTTTTTTCCATACGAATGAGCATGGATTGCTCAGCTTCCTTTTCTTGGTAGAATTCTCCTTCATCGTATCCGGACTCAAACCATAGGCTGGCACTTATAGGAAAGACGTCCAAGGTAGTGTCTTCAGGCACAAGGGCACCACTAATATAGACTTCGTAGTATTCTATATCGGAAGTTGTGTATTGTTCTAAACCTTTACTACGGATTTTTATCTTTATAACTGTGGGTACTTTAGATAATGTAAGCCATTCTGAAACAAAGGGGTCGTCTTCCTCCATCTCTTTTATAGAAAGCGACCATTGTTTTTTTAGCTGTCCTTCGGGTAAGCTGAAAGCAATAAGTACTAAGAGCAAGGCACTCCAAAGACTCCATCGTTTTAGTGCAATAAGCCAATAAGGATAAGGTTTATTAATGGCTCGTTCTAATGGTACAGGAAGCTTTATTTTTTTGTTTTCAATACTTTGATAAAAGGCTTTTCTAGGTAAATAAGTAGCTTTATAGCATTCGTATTCTTTTTTTGAGATTTCAAAGGAGAGGCTGTAGCCTTGGGGAAAGGCAGTGTATTCTATAATGGTAAATTGGTCGCCGATTTTAGCAATCCAAGGCATTTCGCCTTCTACATAAAGCAGCTTTGCTTTAGTATCCCATAAATAACGCCTATAAGTTTGGTTTTCATAGTTTAATTGATCAGGGAAGTTTTTTCCTATCTTAGGACCTTGGACTTTTTCCACGATAGAGAGGTTTCCGCCTTCGTGTTCTATCCAAAGATAGCCTTCTTCTGGGTTATAAAATAGGAACTCTTCCCAAATCCAGGTGTCTTCATCGTCTTTGCCTTGGTAAATTAGGCATCCTACGCATTCATAGGTTTTTCCTTGCCATTGGAGTTTTGTTCCGAGGGGGATACG
This sequence comes from Bacteroidota bacterium, assembly GCA_015490695.1. Lineage (GTDB taxonomy): Bacteria > Bacteroidota > Bacteroidia > SpSt-205 > S141-50 > S141-50. The sequence continues at coordinate 9,801 of WFXK01000128.1, forward strand.
GCTTTTTCGTTTTTTCTTCAGTAATTGGATAAGTTGGGGTTGTGCTCCTTCGGTGTTGATTAAAGCACCGCATTGATGACACCGCACTGCGCTCGCAGCATCCCCAGAACGAATCTTAACACTGGCTTGACAATTAGGACATTGAATTTCTTTATCGGCTAAGCTGTTAACGCTGCCACAATAAGCACATTGAAAACGTAGAGGGAAACCTTTTTCATCTTTAACGATTTCCAGAGTGCCACCGCAGTATTTACAACTAAGGACTTTGGTATTTTTTCCTAAGGTTGTTCCTTCGTCGTGGGGACGGGCAACAGGAAGCGCCTCGGTAAAAGCAATCGCTATGTTTAAATCCTTGAAAGGAATGAGGTTACCATAAAAGAGTCGTGCGCCATCTTCGTCTATTTCATAAGTGCCAAAGGTGCCATCCTCTGATTCCAATTCTAAATAATAAATCCTTTCTTGAGGTACTAATTCAAAAGGTAGTTGTCCTTCTCCTCCAATACAAACGGCTGTGTTTTTTTCTAAAACCTTCCAAGATTTTTCTAATAACTGAAGATTTTCACCTACTTGGGTTTTTTCCCAATTTATAAAGTTCTTAGGGAACTTTCCGACGTTTTCCAGCATGATTTCTCCGTCTTCTTCGGTAAGCCACGCAAAAGAGCCGTCATCAAAGCCGATGAACCACTCATCCCAATAGCCGCGTTCCCATTGATAGCGTATTCTGCCTAAGATAATAAA
>WFXK01000129.1 GCA_015490695.1 Bacteroidota bacterium
AAATTGGGTTGGATTAACGAAGATACTCAACACTGTGATTTGATTTTCTTTTTTAGCTCTTCGTATTAGGGAGGCGTGTCCTTCATGCAAAGCTCCCATTGTAGGAACAAACCCAATAGAAGTTTGGTTTTGCCAGTAGGGTTGTAAATATTGATGAAGTTCGCTAATGGTTTTTGCTAATCGCATCTTTAGAGTTTAAAGGCTTCTCTTAGGATGTCTACGTAGTTTAGTTCTTCCCAAGGAAAGAATTTTACTTTTTTTCGTCGTTTTTTTCGTACTTCTTTTATTGTACCGTTGCTATCTTCTTCTTGTTGGATTTCAATTACTTCAATTTCTTTTTCTTCTGGGGTTCTCCCCATGTGTCCATAGGCGGCAGTAGGGCGGTAAATAGGGTTTTTTAAATCCAAGTTTTTTATAATAGCGTAGGGACGCAGGTCAAAGATTTCCCATAGTTTCTTAGCGATTTCTTCGTCGCTCATAGGGATTTTAGCGGTTCCGTAGGTATTTACGTAGAGCGATAAGGGTTCAGCTACGCCGATAGCATAGGCGATTTGAATAAGGCATTCGTCGGCGATACCTGCAGCAACTAAGTTTTTTGCGATATGTCGTGCGGCGTAAGCGGCACTTCTGTCTACTTTAGAGGGGTCTTTTCCTGAGAAAGCCCCGCCTCCGTGGGCACCACGCCCGCCATAAGTGTCTACAATAATCTTTCTACCCGTTAGTCCAGCATCCCCATGCGGACCACCAATCACGAACTTCCCCGTAGGGTTCACATGAATAATCGTATCTTTATCAATTAACTCCATCGGAAGGACCCGAGGAATTAAAATGTTAATAACATCCTCACGGATTTTTTTATGCATCCGCTCTTCATCTGAATCAAATTCATCGTGTTGAGTAGAGACAACGATTGTATGGATGCGTTTAACACTGCCGTCGGGGTTGTATTCTACGGTAACTTGCGATTTAGCGTCGGGACGCAGATAAGGCATCAGTTCTGGTTCGTTTTTTCTTATATCGGCTAAGCCTTTTACAAGCCGATGAGCAAAGGCTAAGGAAGCGGGTAAGTACTCTGGGGTTTCTTTGGTTGCGTAGCCAAACATCATTCCTTGGTCTCCTGCCCCTTGTTCTTCCGGGTTCTCTTTTACAACTCCCCGAGCAATATCAGGGGATTGACTATGAAGGCTAACGGTAATACCACAAGAGTCTGCGTCAAAAAAGTATTCGGAGCGGGTATAGCCGATTTCTCGTATCGTATCTCGTACAATTTTTTGATAATCTACTTGGGCTTTTGTAGTGATTTCTCCTGCTAAAACGACCAATCCTGTTGTAACTAAGGTTTCACAGGCGACTTTACTATCGGGGTCTTGGGCAAGCAAAGCATCTAAAATAGCATCGGAAATGGCATCGGCAATTTTATCAGGGTGCCCCTCCGATACCGACTCAGAAGTAAACAAATAGCTACGTACCATAGTGGCGCAAAATTGCAATAAAAATTACAAGTTTGCAATTTTTACACCAATCACCACAGAAACCATCAAAAGCCGTAGTCAATTAAAGAAATTTCACAACTTTAATCTTATTTAAACACTTTATTTTCCGTAAAGTTCCATAAACTTTACTTATTATGCTATAAGAACTTTCTATTGGAAATGGCTAAAGAGTTATGCTACTTTTGTGGTGAGGGTGTAGAGGCGCTTTCTGGCTTCCCATTCCGAAGGGGGTGCAATGCGTTGCACCCCTTTTTTGTTTTAAAACACAAAAAAGGGGAAAGCTCAAACAGTAGTAATCATTAAATCTAAATTCTTTTAAGGAAGTGCTAAACTATTTTTCTAACGTACGTAACGGAAATACCATTTTCGTTCCTTGTAAAGTACTTCAACCGTGTACATCCCTTGAGCAAGGGAGATTGCTGCTAAGGAAAAGTTTTGTTCCTGGACAGGTGCTTGATAGACGACCCTTCCTACCATGTCCCTTATGACCACCGTAGCAGCTTCGGAAAGCGGTTGAAAGAAATAAAGATAAGCTTCTTTGCCTTTATACCGAAGCGCAACTTGCGCTTTTAGTTCTCCTACCCGAATAAAAGTCACTGGTCCTTGAATTTCCTTTCCTAAGCGGTCTACTTCAATGATTTTATAATAGTTCTTTCCTGGAGCGGGGTTGGTATGCAGATAATAATAATAGTGAGGGTTATTTGTGTTTCCACTGGCTTTTAGTCGGGCGATAGGTTGGTAATTTTCTCCATCAGTGCTCCATAGCAGTTTAAAATAGTCGGAATTAAGTTCCGTTGCTGTTGCCCAACTTAATAGCACTTTATTTTCTTGTTCTTCTGCTTTGAAGAACATAAAGCGTACAGGTAGGACTATGCAGTTACCAAGTCCAGAGCCAACGTTAATGGTAGAGGGGGCGGAAGTACCAGAACCTGCTATGCCATCATCTTGTAATTGTAGCACATCATTAAATCCTACGGGGTCTGTGCAGTTAACATCTATGACGGCGTCATAGCAAAAGGTATAAGCGGCACAGGTGTAATTGTTATTCAAGTCTCTTCCATCTCCCCACGAGGGAGCACAAGTACAAAAACGCCCTCCACTACAATTAGTAAACGACCAATCTATTGTAGTTCCCGATATAACAGCGTTCCAACTACCTCTGCTACATCCACCGCAGGAAACGCATGTATTGTTCTGCCCTGTTTCCGAACCGTTTGGAGTCGGATTAGAAACACTTAATATACAACTGCCGGGGGTAATAGTAACGTACTTCAACCACTCCCAACCAACATTTTGTATATAAACCGTATGACAAATCGTAACATTAGACGTACTACCGTCAATGCAGTTGGTTACCACGCCATTGACTGTGGTGTAAATTCCGTTTTGGTCAGGGTCGTTAATAGCATCACAATCGGTATCTATTTCTATACCCGTAGCTGTACATTGAAATTCAATATCAAAATCTACAGAAGAGCCCGATTGGGTAGTTATGATAACATAATAAGTGTTTCCTGCTGTTACTCCAAAGGATGTGGTAGGCGTAGCGTTGGGAAACAAACCTGTAGTAACATCTAATTGGTCCCAAAAAATACAATTGTAATCATAGCCACCTGTACCTGCTGGAGGAGGACAAGAGGTAAAGACACCGACATCCACCAGATTACCAAGACCTGAAAG
>WFXK01000130.1 GCA_015490695.1 Bacteroidota bacterium
GTGCTGTAATAAGGGGTGGTCGGGATTAGTCGTTTGTATAATAAAAGTACCTTGTTGGGTTCTTCTACCTGCTCTCCCTTGGAATTGTTTAAGGGTTTGATAAGCGTATTCTAAGGTACGAAAATCGGGGAAATATAGTAGTTGGTCTGCATCTAAAACAGCAACTAAGGTGACACGTTCAAAATCTAATCCTTTTGTAACCATTTGAGTTCCGACTAAAATTTGTATTTCGCCTTTTTCTATGGCGTCAATTAGTTGGATGTAGCGGTATTTTCCTCGTGTGGTGTCTAAGTCCATACGGGCGATGCGATACTTAGGAAAAAGTTTTTTTAAATGCTCTTCTACTTGTTCTGTTCCAATACCCCAAAGTTGTAAGGTTTCTTGTTGGCATTCTGGACACAATTCTGAATAGGGTTCTTGATAACCACAGTAATGGCAACGTAATTGTTGTTCACTCTTATGGTAAGTTAAAGCAATATCGCAGTAACGGCATTGGATCACGGCACCACAATGTTTGCAAAGCAAATAAGGCGCATAGCCTCTACGGTTACGGAAAAGGACTACTTGCTCCCCCCGTTGTAATACCTTTTCTATGTGTTCTATAAGCACACTGGATAAAAGTCCATAATTAAGGTGGTGTTGGACTTCATGGCGCATGTTAACAAAGAGCATTTTCGGTGGATGCACCTTAAAGGGACGCTCTTTTAAGGTTACATAGCCGTATTTTCCTTGTTTGACCCAATAATAACTTTCTAAGGAGGGTGTGGCGCTACCTAAAAGCACTTGGGCTTTTTGTATTTGTCCCATGTACAACGCAACATCTTTTGCATGGTAGCGGGGTGCTGTGTCCTGTTGTTTGAAAGAGCGGTCATGTTCTTCGTCTACAATAATGAGTCCTAAGCGGTTAAATGGGAGAAACACTGCAGAACGGACGCCTACCACAACCCGAATCCGGTTTTCTAAAAGCGCATACCACAATTCTGTACGCTCAGCACTGGATAAACGACTATGATAAACCCCAATAGGCTCATCTATATACGTCTGTAAACGTTCTATGAGTTGTTTAGTTAAAGCGATTTCAGGAACTAAATACAAAACTTGTTTATTTTGTTTTAGGGTTTCTTGAATCAGCGCTATATACACATGGGTTTTACCGCTGGCTGTTATGCCGTAAAGCAGTACAGGCTTTTGCTGTTGCCATTGCTGTTGAATGCACTCTATAGCATGTTTCTGGGCTGGGTTTAAAGGAAGCGGAAGCGATGTATGGGGCTTAAACGATAGTCGGGAAATGGGCAGTCGTTCAACTTCTAAAAGACCCATTTGTAATAGCTCTTTAATAAGATGCTCAGGCACTCCTTTTTCTAAAATCGTTTTACGTAAAAGCACTTCGTTTTTGGTAAAAGATTGGATTAAAATATGAAGTCCTTCATAGCGTTTTGTTGTTTTTGGTGCTTTTTGTGCTAAAGCAATCAGGGTTTTTAAGTGTTCTTTTTTTAGTCGGTAAGCGGTTCTTAAAAGGGGTTTGTATTGGGGTTGGGCTTCGTAGGTGCATTGAACAATGTTTTCTTTGAGGAGTTGTTCCAAAAGTTTATTTCTGCGGTTTTTGGGTAAATAAGCCAGGGCTTCGTTCCAAGAGAGTTTTTGACTACGTTCTAAGAAGTATAGGAGGGCTTTTGCATTCTTAGGGATGGCTTTGTCTTTGGTTTGGGAAAGCGTAATGTATTTTTGGACTTTTACATAGAAGCCTTGTGGCAGGGCACAGCGAAGCACATCGCCATAAGTGCATAAGTAATACGATGCTATCCATTGATAGAGTGCAATCGTAGGTGCAGGAAGGATAGGATGCTCATCAATCACCTTTAACACTTCATAGATATGGGGTAATTCTTCGGGGAGCGATTCTAAGCATTCAACAACTATTGCCCATTGAACCCCCGATTTATGGAAAGGGACTAAAACCCGTTTCCCGATAGCAATGGTTTCTTGTAGATGGGGCGGAACGCGATAATAAAGGCTTTTATCAATCTTTAAAGGAAGCCATACTTTTACATAATGGGGTCTACAAGCCACAGGTAGTACAAGCCTCTTGGGTCTGTAAAAGTAGAAAGCAGCTGTTGTATAGGTGCAAGCAACTGAGTTGTCTGATTATTTCGGAACCATTTCATAAAGCGTTCATAAGGACTTTCTTCTTTTGGATAGAGGGCAATGTCATAGGTTTCTATGCCTGCTGCTTTAGCGGCGGCATCTATGGCAGCAAAAAGCCCTCCTACTTCATCAATTAAATGATGTTGTTTTGCTCGTTTGCCACTCCAAACCCTTCCTTGTCCTAAGCTGTCTACTGTTAAAGAATCTAATCCCCTACCGCGAACAACTTTACTGATAAAATCTCCATAAACGTCTTTCATTAAGAAGTAGATGCGTTGTTTTTCCTGCGGAGTGAATTTCCGTAGGAATGCTGTAGCATCTGCACTTAAATTTGTTTTGACTACTTCTGGATTAATACCCAATTTTTTACTTAATAAAGTTTGAAAGTTAAATAGCAGTCCGATGACACCGATAGAGCCTGTAATAGAGGTGGGATGAGCATAAATTTTGTCGCATAATACGGAAATATAGTAACCGCCAGAGGCAGCAACATCGCTATAGGAAGCAATAACAGGTTTTACCTTTTTTAAAGATTCTATCTCTCGTGCGATGATGTCTGATGCTAAAGCGCTACCGCCGGGGCTATTGACTCGGAAAACTACTGCTTTAATGCTTTCATCTTCTTTTACTTTTCGTAGGGTTTTAATCATGAGTTCAGGTCCGATGTTTTCCCAGTCGCCTTTACCCATTCCAATAGGACCTATTGCATATACTACAGCAATCTTTGCCTCCTGTTCTTTTTCTTTTGGGGCTTTTGCCATCTTTGTGTAGGATACCCAAGGAATTTTTTCCTCTTTCTTTACTCCAAGACGTTTTTTTATAAAGTCTTCTATTTCATCGTGGTATTTTAATGCATGGACAAAATGGTATTTAAGTGCTTCTTCGGCAGTCAATAGCGCTTTGTTGTCGGCGATTGCGTTTAGGCTATCAGTGCTCAGCCCTGTGTGTTGACTTAAGTCTTTGACCACTTCACTCCATAGGTCTTTTAAAAGGGTTTGGGTTTGATAGCGTTCCTCTGGGGTCATTTGTTTTCTTGCAAAGGCTTCTGCTGCTGATTTATATTTCCCCATCCTGAACTCTATAGGTTCTATGCCAAGTTTATCTAATAATCCTCGTAGATAGAGTCGTACTGAGGCTAAGCCGTTCCATTCTACATAGCCCTCGGGAAATAGAAAAATGGTATCGGCGACAGAGGCAATCCAAATAGATTTTTCTGTATAGCCGTAGCCATAAGCATAAATAGGTTTTTTTGAAGTTTGCTTAAAACGTTTTAATGCTTCTCGGATTTCTTGTGCTGTAGCATGTCCGCAGGTTAATGCCCCGCAGTCTAAGTACAGTGCTTTTACTTTTTTATTCTTTGCTGCATTATCTATGGCTAATAAAATCTGATCCAGTCCATAAACTTCCTCTTCTTCACCGGATAGTTTAGAGAAGAATTCCGATTCAAAGGCAAAAGTGGGTTTTCTTTCTACGATTTCTCCTTTGATAGGGATTCTTACGATAGCATTTTCAGGGATAGCAGCAACTTTTGTTTTTAGTGGTGATAATATAGAAGCAAGCCATAGTACTAGTAAAGGTTGTAATAAAAGCCCGATAAGGATAGCTAAAAGGGCTGCGAAAAAGATTTTAAAGAAACTTACCTTTTGTCGTCGCATTGGCTTAAAATGTTAATTTTAGCAGGCAAAGTTCGTAGTTTTGTTTTGTTCGTTCAATAGTCGTGAAAAGAACGCTTTAACCTACTTTGTGGATTTATTTTAACATGTGTTTTTTTACTTTTCGTATGCTATAAGCCTCTTCTTTTTCCATATCTAATAGAATTCGCCATGCTTGCATTGTTTTTGCACCGATAATGACGTCTTCAGAGAGGTGATTGTCGTCAATAACGATGAATTCATCGCTGAGCCACTCGTTATTAAGGTAAAATTCTAATCTAACTGCGTGGCGGGAGCGTATGAATCTATTGGGTTCAGCAGTTTCAAACGCATATTCGTGCACTGTGGGCAATATTTGTGCAAGTTCCTCTGCAATAGAACGCTTTATCAAGGACATAGAAGCACCGCTATCAAAAAGGGTTTTTAAGTGCTTTTTTCCCTTATCGCCAGCAAACGCTATGGTTTTTACTATTAAACCCATTGCTTGCAAAATAAGTAGATTATTTTATTTCTCGCCACTTTTTAATAAATTTTTTATACCAGGTTACTAGTGGTGAATATGTGATTCTGGGGCTATTATAATTCTTTTCGCTATGGCTATGATGGTATTTATGCTGTGAAGTACTGCAGGGAGATGGGGCATAAACGATGCAATAGCTGCTGGTGGATGTGTCTTTTTGTGGCACAATAACAGACGATGGAAAAGATATGTACATCTGCGTACCTTTAGCAAATAACAATGAAAGTTTATGAAAATTTTTGTTTGTAAAGTGGTGCCTTACACAAGATGTTCAATCATGGATAAAATTAGCCTAAGGGAGTTTCTAATTCTTTTTTTAAATGGGAATAAAGCGGGAACTGCAAACTGTACATATAGCCTCAGCAGCCGCAAAACTTCCTTGCAGCTGCTGAGGTTGCCGTGTCATGCCGAGGCGAAGCTGAGGCATCTCTTTTTGGAAACTCCGGAAA
>WFXK01000131.1 GCA_015490695.1 Bacteroidota bacterium
GAATACAGGCAAGAGCGAGATAAAGATGATAATCATGATTACGATTTCAATATATTTTTTAATCCAAGGGATGGTGGTTCCTAAGGTGTAGCCCATGAGGGTCATGATAAAAATCCATAGTATTCCGCCTACGATGTTGTAGAGGATGAAGGTTTTATATTGGAATTGGGCGACGCCTGCTAAGATGGGGGCGAAGGTGCGGACAATAGGGACAAAACGCCCAAGGATGATGGTTTTTCCCCCGTGGCGGTCATAAAAAGCTTGGGTTTTGTAAACGTATTCCTTTTTAAAAAATAGCGAATCTTCTTTTTGGAAGAGTTTATCGCCTATTTTTCTTCCGAACCAGTAGCCTACTTGGTCGCCAACAATAGCAGCAAGGGTTAATAAAAGCAGGGTACCTGCGAGGGGGACCTTAAAATGGCCTGTTGCGATGAGGAGTCCGACAGTAAACAATAGGGAGTCACCTGGTAGGAAGAAGCCGACCATTAAGCCTGTTTCGGCGAAGATGATAGCGGTGACCGCTGTTAATCCGCCTAAGTTGATTAGATACTCGGGGTCTAACCACTTTTTTAATTCCCAAAGCCATTCCATTTTAGTCTTCTTTTAACATTTTTCTAATTACGTAGTGCAATATACCGCCGTGTTGATAGTACGCTACCTCAATTTCGGAGTCTACTCTTGCGATGGCTTCAAAGGTGATGGTAGTGCCATCGGGTTTGGTTGCGGTGATTTTTAATTTTTTCTTTGGTGTTAAGGTACGGATGCCTTCAATGGTGTAGGTTTCTTCTCCTGTTAATCCTAAGGATTCGTAGCTTTGTCCGTCAAGGAATTGTATAGGGAGCACGCCCATACCGATGAGGTTAGAGCGGTGGATGCGTTCAAAGCTTTGGGCGATTACGGCTTTGATGTTTAACAAGGCGGTTCCTTTAGCAGCCCAGTCTCTTGAAGAACCGCTGCCGTATTCTTTTCCTGCTAAGACAATCAGAGGGATTTGGTTTTCTTTGTAGCGCATAGCGGCTTCGTAGACAGTCATTACTTCTTTTGTTGGATGGTACACTGTAAACCCACCTTCTTTATCTACAAGGCGGTTTTTTAATCGGACGTTTGCGAACGTGCCACGCATCATGACTTCATGGTTTCCGCGTCGTGCACCATAGGTATTGAAGTCCTTAGGTTGAACGCCGTGGGCGATTAAATATTGTCCGGCAGGAGAATTGACAGGGATAGCTCCTGCTGGAGAGATGTGGTCTGTGGTAACCGTATCGCCTAAGACCAGTAATACACGTGCGTTGGTAATATCTTGAAGGGCTGGGGGCTCTTCGCTAATATTAATAAAGAAAGGAGGTTCTTTGATGTAAGTGGAGTTTTCATCCCATTCAAACACGGCAGAGGAGGGTGCTTGAAGTTGTTTCCAGCGTTCATCACCTTCGTAGGCTTTCGCATAGGTTTCTTTGAAGGCTTGGGGGTCAAGGGCGTTATTCCATAAGTCGGCGATAGCTTCAGCAGAGGGCCATAGGTCTTTTAAGTATACAGGTTCGCCGTTAGGAGTAAAGCCAATCGGCTCTTTTTCAAAATCAATCGTGATTTTTCCTGCTAAGGCGTAAGCAACCACTAAAAGCGGCGAGGCTAAAAAGTTCATTTTCACTAAAGGATGGATGCGGGCTTCAAAGTTTCGGTTTCCTGAAAGGGCTGAAGCAAGAATCAAACCCTCTTCTGCTGCTTTTCGTATTTTTTCAGGTAAATCCCCACTGTTTCCTATGCAGGTTGTACAGCCATAACCGACTACATGGAAGCGTAAGGCTTCTAAGTAAGGCAGTAGGCCAGTTCTTTCTAAGTATTGAGTAACGACTCTGGAGCCTGGTGCTAAGCTGGTTTTGACCCATGGTTTTGTGGTTAATCCTTTTTCTACGGCTTTTTTTGCGAGCAGTCCTGCTCCTAACATCACGGTAGGGTTGGAGGTATTTGTGCAGCTGGTGATGGCAGCGATAGCGATAGCGCCGTCTTGAAGTGTGTAGCAGAGTTCGTTGCGTATTTCAGTGCTTTTGGGTTGGGTGCGTTGGAATTCTTTTTCTAAGATAGTATAGACTTGTTCTTTTGCTTTTCGTAGTGGGATGTAGTCGTGGGGGCGTTTAGGTCCGGAGATGGTAGGTTCTATGGTGGAGAGGTCTAAGGTGATGACGTCTGTATATTGAGCTGTTTCGTTTTCGTCGCGCCACAGAAGGTTTTCTTTGCAGTAGCGTTCTACGAAGGCGATGTGTTCTTCGCTTCGGGCAGTACCTTTTAAGTATTGTAGGGTGCGGTCATCTACGGGGAAGAAGGTGGTGGTACAGCCAAATTCGGGCGACATGTTTGCTATAGTGGCTCTATCAGGTACGGATAGGTTTTTCAATGCTGGACCGAAGACTTCTACGAATTTTCCTACGACGCCGTATTCTCTTAGTATTCGTGTGATAGTAAGGACTAAGTCTGTGGTGGTGGTTCCTGGGGGGAGTTCTCCTTCTAATTTTAGTCCGATGACTTGTGGGAGGAGCAGGTAGATAGGTTGTCCTAATAGGGCGGCTTCGGCTTCTATGCCACCTACGCCCCAGGCAACAACTCCCATGCCGCTCACCATAGGCGTATGGGAATCGGTTCCTACAGCGGTGTCGGGAAATGCCCAACCATCACGATAGGTTACTACCTTGGCTAAAAATTCTAAATTGACTTGGTGGCAGATGCCCATGCCCGGGGGAAGAACGCTAAAGTTATCAAAGGCTTGTTGCGCCCATTTCAGCAGCCGATAACGCTCCTGATTGCGTTCGTATTCCAATGCGACGTTGCGTTCGTAAGCGTCTTGGCTTCCAAAGAAGTTGACTTGTACAGAATGGTCTATGACCAAGTCTACAGGTACTTTAGGATTAGCTTTTTGAACCGATTTTCCTTTTCTTTGGAGTTCTGAGCGGATGGCGGCTAAGTCTACTACGGCAGGTACCCCTGTGAAGTCTTGCATTAAGACCCGTGAGGGTTTATAAGGAAATTCTTCTTCTTCGGGTTTGGGTTTCCAATGGAGTAAAAGCCGGATATGTTCGTCTGTGACAGCAAAACCGTCGTAGTTTCGTAGAGCGTTTTCTAAAAAGATTCGGACGATATAGGGCATTTTACGGATGGCATATCCTTGTTTTTCTAAGTCACTTAACGAGACATAACGCATTTTCCCTTGGGGAGTTTCTATCTCTTTGACAACGCTTTGAATGAGGTCTTTGACGGTACTCATGGGGGCAAACTTACGAGATTTTAGTGGAATGGTCTTAGTGATGAACAAAAAAGCCGCGATTCTAAAATTTTATTGGTCTGTCTGTTGCCTTGCTTTTTATTTACACTGACTTAGCTGGGGGGTATTCAGTTTGGAAATTGTGTGTCTTGCCTTTTTAGATAAGGTAGTGTATCTTTGCCATTTAGTCCTAAGGAAAAGTAACCTTTGCTGCTATGATAACGAAACTACTAAAAAAAATTTTTAAATCCAAAAAAGAGCGCGACATTGCTGCTTTAAAACCCATTGTTGAAGCCATTAACCGCCATTATGAAGCGTTACGCAACTTAAGTGACGATGAACTAAGAGCGAAAACCCAAGAGTTTAAAAAACGAATTGCTCAACACGTTCAACCTTACCGGGAAAAAGAACAACAACTAAAACAGGCTTTAGAAAAAGCTATAGAAGAAGACAACATCCAAGAACAAGAGCGCATCTACGAAGCATTAGAACGATTGAAAAAAGAACGCAATCAAGCGTATGAAGAAATTTTAAATCAATTGTTGCCCGAAGCTTATGCAGTTGTTAAAGAAACTTGTAGACGTTTTACAGAAAACAAACAATTAGTGGTTAAAGCAACCGATTGGGATAGAGAAATTGCGGCAAAAAAATCTAATGTAGTAATAGAAGGCGATAAAGCAATATGGAAAAATCGTTGGATGGTCACAGGGCATGAAATAGAATGGAATATGATTCATTACGATGTTCAATTGATGGGGGGCATTGTGCTACATCAAGGAAAAATCGCAGAAATGGCAACGGGAGAAGGAAAAACCTTAGTAGCAACGCTGCCTGCTTACTTAAATGCCTTAACAGGTGAAGGGGTCCACATCGTTACAGTCAATGACTACTTAGCACGCAGAGACGCTGAATGGAACGGACCTATTTTTGAATTCCATGGCTTATCGGTAGATTGTATAGACCTCCATCCACCGCATAGTCCAGAACGACGTAAAGCCTATAGAGCCGACATCACCTACGGCACAAACAATGAATTTGGTTTTGATTACTTGCGAGACAACATGGCTTATCATCCCGACCACCAAGTACAACGAGACCTACATTATGCCATCATAGATGAAATTGACTCTATTTTAATTGACGAAGCCCGAACTCCGCTGATTATCTCCGGTCCTGTCCCACATGGTGAAAGAGATAAAAAAATCTATGAAGAACTCCGCCCAAGAGTAGAGCAATTGGTAATCCAACAGCGAAGAGAAGCCCAAAAATTTATTTCAGAAGCCAAACAAGCCTTAGCAAAAGGCGACCAAAAAAAAGCTGGCGAATTGCTTTTTAGAGTTCAAAGAGCACTACCAAAGTATAAACCCCTTTTAAAAATGCTCCAAGACCCTAAAATCAAACAACTGGTGTTAAAAACGGAGGCATACTTCCTTCAAGACAACGAAAAAAATATGCCCTTGGTAGATGAACACATCTATTTCGTCATTGATGAAAAAAATAATCAAGTAGAACTTACAGACAAAGGAAGAGATTTCCTAACCAAGAA
>WFXK01000132.1 GCA_015490695.1 Bacteroidota bacterium
CAACTTATAGATAAAGCCATTTTTGATTGCTGTATGGAATTAGCCAAAAACGCCGATAGCAAAGCAGAAAAGCGACGTTATCTCAATAAATATTTGATTCTTTGTCCACAAGGAAAATACAGAGAGCAAATCCAAGAGCAATTGAATTTATTGACGAGCAATCCTAATTAAAAATTTTTTATAGTGGCGCTTTCCTCTTCCAAGGCTTACGTCCTGCAGGGTTCTGTAAGGACGGTATGGGGTATTGCCCTTCCTATCATGTTGCATAACTTGGTCCATAGCCTATTAACATGGATAGATACTATTTACGCTGGACATGTCAATGAAGCCACGTTAGCAGCCGTTGGAGTCGCCTCTATTTATTATACCTTAGTCTATTTAGTGCTTTATGGCATCACCCTTAGTTTTCAAATCCGTTTCTCTATGCTCTTAGGCAGTGAACGGCTTCATAGATTGCCACTTTTGCTTTCCCATGTTTTGATTTTGATAGTGATAGCTTGGTTGTTTGTATGGTTCTTGGGTACGGCTGCTATCCCTTGGGTGTTCCCTGCAAAAAGCAACAATTATAATTTACTCATTCATCATTATTTACATATTCGTTTCTGGGGTTTACCTTTTACGATTTTAAGTCTTTTTTTTCATGCTTATTTTACTGCTTTAGCAAAGACAATGTTGTTCATTCCTGTTGGGTTTTCTACAGCAGCGTTAAATGCTTTATTGAATTATTGGTGGGTATATAGGCAAGTAGGAGGCTTGTCTGCAGAAGAAGGGCTTGCATGGGCATCCCTTTGTGCTGAAGCCTTCGCTTCCTTAACCTTCTTTCTTATCTATTGGATAAAAAGAAAACACTGGGTTTTACTTTCTTTCTATCCCTTCCATTTAGATAAACGCTACTTAAAACGACTTTTGTGGTTCGCAACCCCCGTCATCTTACAATATTTAGTCGCTATCGGAGGATGGTTTCTTTTCTTTTTGCTCATAGATACCTATGGTACTACAGCCGTAGCCTCAGCAAACTTAAATCGTAATCTTTATCTATTAGTTTCTATTCCAACATGGGGATTAGCCTCTGCAATGCATAGCGTCGCTGCTAACTTAAAAGGACAAGGGAAAATTGCTGTTATTAAAAAACTACTTTATCAAGTTAGTTTTTCCTCTTTCTTTACAATGGTGGTTATTACCTTAAGCGTTTATGTCTTCTTTGAGCCTTTACTGAGTTTTTATACCCATTCTGCTCAAGCGATTCAGTGGAGTTTGTTTTCTTTCCCGATGATGGCGATAGGTTGGCTCATCTATGCTTTTTCTACTTTATTCTTTAATACGCTATTAGCCCTTGGAAAAACTTCTCAAACTTTTCTTTGTGAATTTACTGCAGTAATGGCTTATGTTTTAGGTGCTTATCTACTTATAAAAGTTTTCCATGTTGCTTATCCTTGGGCTTGGTCAGTAGACCCCCTTTATTGGTTGATATTATGGATAATTAGTTTTTACTTTTTACGTCGTTATGGGGTTTAAGCAGGACCGGATGTAGGAGGGTCGCTTGAAGCAGGGGGATTTTCAAAAAAAGATTTAAAATGTAAATAATGATCGCAGCCGTAATTGCCTACGTGTTCAATCAATGCACTGGCTTCTACAGGAGATAAATCTAAAGCCTCTCGGCGGGTAAATAAATAGAGCCATTCCTCCCCTTGGTTTGTACGATACAAAGAAAAAGCAACCGCATAAAGCACATCATTGACATAAAGCACTTCTCTATAAAAGGTACTTAATGCGGTTGGGGTAGAGGCTGGTACCATTAAAATTGGTGAACGAACCTCAAAATAAACCCTTTGCGTTTTACTATGTTGCCATAAATCTATGAACACAGGAAGACCAATCTTTTGTGGATCTCAGACCAAGTTCCATTGTCCTTGCTGGCTTCCTCTGGCTCTTTGTGGCTCAACGCCAATAATACGTATGGCTTCCTCTACAATAGGAATGTAAATTCCATGGTACAAAAGTAAAAAATAGATTACAAATCCAACACCACTACTTATTTTTCGTTTGCTTTGTAAATATTGTATTTTAGCGTCTGCTATGGTGAAAAACTGGCTATTGGTTTTCCTTGGATTGCTTTGGGCTTGCTCATCGCCCACTCGCCACGAAACCCTTATCCCAAAAGATGCCATCGTACTCGTCATAGACCTACCACAAATGATGCAAAAAGTCCAATGGGCTCTATTGAAAGACTTCCTAAAAGAACAACGAATATGGAATAAATTACAATTCAATGAACTCCCCATAGACCTCACCTATCCCTGCTTTTTTGCTTTTTTACCAGAAGAAAAACTATTTGCTTTTGTCTTAAAAGACCCCAATAACATAGAAGAAGCACTAAAAACGCTTTTAGAAAAACATCATTGGAAGTATAAACCCCTAACTATTAAAAACACCGATAAAAGTTTTCAACTCCTTCCTTCTAAGATTAATGGGGATAATCTTTTTATCTTTGCTTGTAAAGACAAACAAGCCATGCTCGTTTTAGGGAAAGCACCTTTGAATGCTCTTAAAAGACGTATTGCTAAATATTTCCGCTTGCCTTCTAAGGAGCAATGGATTACTCAAGAAGCAGCCCAAGCATTTTACAAAGAGCGTGGCGATATTAGTATGTGGGTCCCTGCATCTATAGCGAAAAAATTAGAAGAAATCAGTCCTATTTGGAAAATGGAACGCCCTTTAATCATGCACCTTTATTTTGAAGCAGGAAAAATACGCATGAAAAGTTACGCTACTGAACCTCCTATGGAAGGCTTATTAGAGAAAACTCCTGCAACCATTGCACTAAAAGCACTTCCAGAAAAAACTTTATTCGTTCTAAGCATGGCTGCACCCGTAGAAAAACTTTATACCCTATTTAAAGAACGCATCCCCGCTGTCTTAGAAGAATGGGAAACAACTATGCAAACACAACTGGATATTTCTTTCAAAAAATTCTTCTATAGCCTTGAAGGGACTTTTTTAATGTCTGTGCACGGAATTAAATGGTACGAAAAAGAACCCCTACCTATTATTAGCGCTGCTATTTCTCTAAAAAAATCCAAGGAAATCCGTAAAATATTCAAAAAATTAGGCTTGAAACCTGATGATAAAGGCATTTACACCATTATTTCAGAGCAAATAGAATTTTATTTTATATTACGCAAACAATTTTTTTTCTTTACCATGAGCAAAAATCTTGCTTCTCATATTGCTCAGGGCAAATTACCGCTAAAGAGCTTGGCAGACAGCCCCTTAGGTCCTTGGATAGCTCAACATCCTTTTGCTCTATACCTTGCAGAAGAGGCACAAATCAAAAAATTGCTTTATAGCTATGACCCCGCACTTACTTACCCACAATCTATTTCCGATTTGTTAGAAGCCATCAGAATATATACCACCAAAGACGGCGAAGTGTTCATAGAAATTCTACTCTCCAGAAAAGACAAAAATAGCCTCTATTGGCTCTTAAAAATTCTTGAAGAAGAAACCCAAACACCTGTATGAACATTTTTTTAGAAAACTTTCAACCGTTGTCTCTTAATAATGGCTTTGCTTTATCTTCTTTTACTTTTCAATTCCCAAAACGCTATTTAATCGTTGCACCTTCAGGGAGAGGAAAGACAACCCTTCTGCATTGTATCTATCAAATACGAAAAGACTACAAGGGAAAAATCGCTTTTTCAAAAACGATTCCTTCTTTAACAATCCTATGGCGCAATCATCTTAGCATTGTTTTTCAAGATTTACGCCTCTTCCCCCATTTGACCCTATGGGAGAACCTTCAAATAAAACGGGTATTTCATCCTCATTTAGTAAAAGAATCGCAATTATTAGAGTGGTTAGATTTTTTATCGCTTGCAGATTTGCGTTTTCAGCGTGTAGAGCATTTGTCCTTAGGACAACAACAACGGGTCGCCCTACTACGAAGTTTTTTACAACCCATGGATTGGCTTTTATTAGATGAACCTTTTTCCCATGTAGACGAGGCTACAGCACAAAAAATGGCAATTTTGATAGAAGCTATCTTAAAAGAGCGTCAGGCAGGTTGTATGATTACTGCCCTGCAATCCTCCTCGCCATTATCCTGTGATTTCTGCTATGTCTTATAAATATCTTTTTCGGCTCCAACATCAAAACTTTCCACTGCTTCGTCTTTTTTTATTCTCATTAGCTGCTACTATAGGCATCTTGCTAATCAGCATCATTTTACAAGGGTATCAAGATTTATATCCGATTTTGCGCTATCAAACTTCCGTTTTCAAAAAGAGCACCATTATCCTTTATAAACCTGTTTCGTTTTGGAGTAATTTTAATCGCAAACAACTATTTTTTACTCAAGAAGAGATAGAAGTGCTATCTAAACAGCCCTTTGTCCATGCCGTAACGCCTTTTTTACGAAGTGCTTTTAATGTTACAGCGTTTATTGACCATCCCCTTTTACCGCGTTTTTACACTGCTCTTTTCTTAGAAAGCATCCCCAAAAACTATTTGAATATAGCATCATGGGACTGGGATAGTACTTCTAAGGTTGTTCCTTTAGTGTTTCCTAAGCATTTTTTGCATTTGTACAATGTTGCATTTGCGCAGTCGCAGCAATTACCGCTGTTAAGTGAGGGAATGATTAAACGTTTACGTTTTCGTCTTCATCTTTCGTATGGAAATCGTCAAAAAGTTATGGATGCGGCTGTTGTTGGTTTCACAGAAAAGTTTCAAAGTGTTTTGGTTCCCCCATCGTTTTTACAATGGGCAAATCGTTATTTCCGAGGGAAAAATCCACCACCTACCCGTCTGTTAGTACAATTAAAAAATCCCTTAGATAGTCAAACAGCGCTGTGGTTTAAAGAAAAAGGGTATGAGACCCTAAATCCATGGGAAGAAGTTAGTAAAGTAGTTTTCATACTTCGTTGGATAGTCATTGCTGCTGTAGGGATTGGAGGTATTATCTTTTTGCTATCATTAGCCCTTATTGTAGCAACTTTACAATGGGTTTTTGTACAAAATCAAGTGTCGTTACGTATCTTGTATTATCTTGGTTACACGCCCAAACAATTAGCTTTTTATTACCAATGCTTAGGAAGTCTTCTTTTGATTTTGGGTTTTGTAATAGCTCTTTTTGCTACTTCATGGTTGCGTAATCGTTATTTGAGTTTATTAGAAAACTACTTTTCTGTAGTACCATCGGAATTTGAAGTGCTTTATGCGGTGGTTATTGTTGCTGTAGTGGTGTTGTTGGTTTATTGGTGGTGGGTTTTTCATCGACTTTCTCGGATAGTAAAATGTTAACACTTTGGGGAAAATAGATTAAGGGATTTTGAAAACTTTTCCTAAGTTTGCCGAAGCTAAACTATATAGGGCGTATGAAACGGCTATTGATTGTCCTATTGAGCAGTTGCATCGCTTTTAGTAGTGTACAAGGCTATACTCCAGACAAAAACAAAAAGAAGAAAAACAAAGCAGAGTATAAGAAATGGAAAAAGAAAGCCAAGGCGTTTGTTAAAAATCCAATGGCATTAAAGGCAAAAGAGGAAGGCTATCAGCGACAAATAGAGGAGTTAACGCAAAAAAACAACGAACTACAAGAACAATATAATCAACTACAAGAGCAATATGACCAATTAAATGCAGAATTACGAAGCAAGTCTAATCAATTAGAGATTTGCCAACAAGAGAAAGAGCGACTTAAAACGGCTTATGAAGCACAAAAACAATTGATGAAAAAGGATGCTATGCCTGGTTTAGTCTATCGCGTGCAAATTGGTGCTTTCCGCTATTTTGACCTAAGTAAATACTTAAAACACACGGAAAACTTTTATGGGGAAACGCAAGATGGATTAAATAAATACACCATAGGGAAGTTCAGGGATTACGAGATGGCAGAAGCGTTCAAAAAGGATTTAAGAAGGATGGGGATAAGGGATGCTTGGGTTGTTCCTTATATAGATGGTGTAAGAGTAACGATGCAAGAGGCAAGACGTTATGAACAGATGCAGCGACAACAAGGCAATGCGAATCCATAAGTGAGAAAAATAGCGGTCTTTACAGGTACTCGCGCCGAATACGGGTTATTAAAACCCCTACTTCAACAAATTGAAGAAGATGAAACGCTAAGTTTAAAACTAATCGTTGGGGAGATGCCTCTCTCCAGAATGTGGTCTTATACTTATAAACAAATAGAAAAAGATGGTTGGTCTATGGTGGAAAAAGTAGAGATGCTTTTATCTTCGGACAGTCATGTGGGTGTTACAAAGTCGTTTGAGCAAAGTCCCAACGTCATTGATTACCCTCCTACCTACGAAGAAATTATAAAAGCTTTAGAAAAACGCTACTCCCCCCTTTCCAAGCCTAACACCTCCTACACTATAAAGGAAATCCTAAAATCCTACGATTTAAGCACCTCCATCAAAACCTTTTACGACCTCTAATGATACTTCTTACAAGCATTCATGTTTTTACAAGGAGGCGTTTCTTGGTTTTTAATAATGGTATACTTCAAACCGGCATGGTTAAAAGTTTCAAAAATTTTCATACAACATCCTAATTTAGGAACAGAATAAACAACGCTAATTTGATTGTTCGCATACGATACTTTTTCAACCCCAGGAAGGGTTTTTACTGCTTCCATACCTTTTTTAATAGCAGTTTGATTAGAAGGGTCTACTTTAACAACGACCAATCCCATGTTCACAGGCTTTACTG
>WFXK01000133.1 GCA_015490695.1 Bacteroidota bacterium
GATTATCTACGCTCACTACAATAATCCCTTGCTGTGCAAGATACTGATACCAAAAAAACTCAAAGGGCGAGTATTCCCGCTTTACTGTCTGACTCCCAGGACCACCATAAACCGAAAACAAAACAGGATAACGCTTGCTGCTGTCAAAATCCACTGGCGTAATCATCCATGCATTTAAATAAAGCGAATCGTTAATGGGAATCTTGAAATAACGTTTAGGAGATAAAGCATAACTGCTTAAACGTTTTTTTAAGTCATCATTGGAGACTAAAACCTTTAAAGTTTTCTTTTTATATGCATCTTCAAGGGTGATGTAGGGGGGTGTTAAATCAGAAGAAAAAGTAGAAAGGTAGTAGCGCATGTTCGGAGCAAATTGGATTTTATAAGTTCCTTGTCTGAAGGTAAGGCGTTCTTTCTTTTTTCCATCTAAGGAAATCCGATAGAGGTGGCGTTCCAAAGGTGTTGGTTCAGTGGATAAATAGTAAATCCATTTCTTTTTAGCGTCAAAACCTAAGATTTTTGCAACTTCCCATTTCCCTTTAGTGATTTGGCGAATGAGTTTTCCTGCGGTATCGTAGTGATAAATGTGGTAGTAGCCATCTCTTTCGGATTTCCATAGAAAACCTAAGGAGGAGGGTAGGGGAGTGAACATATCGTTGCTGATTTCTAAATAAGTATTGCTTTTTTCTTCTAAGAACTTTTTAAGTTGTTTTGTTTTTGGGTTGTAGCGGTAGAGTTGTAGGTGGTTTTGTTGGCGATTTAGGTAGAAGATAAAGAGTTGGTTGTTGTACCAGCGGATTCGGGGAATATAGGCATTAGCATCGGCTTGTAGGGGGATTTGCCATTTTTGTTGAGTAGTTAAATCGTAAATCCATAGGGTTACTATGGCGTTGTTATAGCCGGCTTTAGGGTATTTGAAGGTGTAATAGGTTGGATAGGTGGAGTCGCCGTAGTGAACTAAGGTATAAGAAGGGACTTGGCTTTCGTCAAAGCGGAGGAAGGCGATGTAGCGGCTGTTTTGTGCCCATTCATAGGCACGGGTAAAACCAAATTCCTCTTCATAGACCCAATCGGTGTGTCCGTTAATGATTTGGTTCATTGCGCCGTCATCAGTAATGGGATAAATCCTGTTGTTTTCAATATTTTGGACATACAAGTTTCTTCTATAGACGAAAGCAACCCATTTGCCATTGGGAGAAAAGGTTGCTTCTTGAACAAAAGCGCCGTTCATGATGCTTTGGCATTGTTTTTGTTGTAGATGCATAAAGTAGTATTGTGCCGAATCTGAATAGCGGTAGATGCTTTTGCTCTTGGTTTTTACTAAAACGTATTGTAGGTCTTCGCTTATAAAGTAGGTTTCTATGGGAGTGTCAAAGCAAGGGGACCATTCTTTAGCGTAGATGAGGGTATCGTTTTCGTTTGCTTTCCACAGGTGGCTTTTAATCAGGTGGTTGTCGCTTAGGAAGGTGTAGTAGCGGTTGTCTTCTTTCCACCAATGGATGTGCATGGGGCGCCAAAAGGCTTTGCCTGTAGAGTACCGAGGGAAAAAACGATAATATTGATAAATCGCTTCTAAGGTAATGGCTTGTTGCGCCCACACAAAAGAAAAAAAGAAAAACAAAAGTTTTTTCATAGGTCTCCTAATTGCGGGCGAATTAAGATAGATTCTACGACAGTTCCTTCAGGCATTTGAGCGATTTGCCAACAAAGTGCTGCAATCGCCTCTGGGGCAATAAACCGCTTAGGAGGCAAACCGCTCTCCTTCCATGAATCGGTATACACAGGTCCTGGAAGTAAACAACAAACTCTTATCCCATAGTTTTTTAATTCTTCTCGTAGTGTGCGGCTAAATCCTAAAAGAGCGTGCTTAGAGATGCAATAGCTACCACCATTAGGATAGCCTTTTATGCTGGCAGTGCTTCCCATGTTAATAATCGTTTTCCCTTTGGGCTCATGGCTTAACCAATGTTGTACAATCACCCGAGTTAAATAGTAAGTAGCGATTAAGTTTACTTGTAATAAGGTTTCTAAAGTACCTTCTTTTTCTTCGTGGATTTTTCCTGGGATGAATATACCGACGTTATTGATTAGCACCTCTATGGAGGGGTATTGGGTAATGAGGTATGCTGCCCATTGTTTTACTGCTTGGTTATCTTGGAAGTCTACGCGTTGGACGTCCCATTTAGGGTGTTTTTGATGGAGGTGGGCGATGTTATGGGAGTTTTTTGCGCATCCGACAATCTTCCATCCTTCTTGGTCAAAGCGTTGGGCGATAGCATAGCCAATCCCTCGTGTGATGCCTGTGATAACAACAACCTTCATTGAAGGCGTTCTAAATCTTTCTTAAAGCGTTCAATAAATGCTTTTTCCTCTTCAGAAATGGATTCGTATGCTCCAGCGATTTCTTCTAAAGCTTTGATAAACAGCGATTTTAATTCTGGGGTTAAATAATGGGCACCTAATTTCATGTTTTGGATGCCGATTTCATAAGCGTCTTCGGCGCTTCGGTCTTCTTGTTTAATCAAATGGAAGATGATTTGTGCGATGTCTAAGCCAGGGTCTATTTTATGAAGATGCTCTCTTATGAGGGCTTTAAAACGTTCGTTTTCTGGTGTTTGGACTTTATTATCTGCTTTTGCGACCGCATAAGCCACCTGCCCAAACCCGTAAAAAAGCAATTCCTTGGCACTCAGACTCATACGCTACAACAATTAAAATGCTTTTCAAAGGTAAAGGATTTCTTTGAAGCCTACAAATAAATGCTATTTTTGTCTTTAGTATGAGAGTCTTTTTGCTTTCGGTTTTATTGTTATCGGGAATGATGGCACAGAATATAGAGCAATTATGGAAGCAGTACGAAGGACAACAAAGGAAGTATCCTAAGCAAGCGCTTGAGACGTTAAAACAGATAAAGACCTTAGCGAAGAACAAGAAGCAGTGGCAGGATTATTATGTTGCAGCTTTGTTAATAATTCTTGAGCAATCTCGTTTTGCTCCTGAGGAGGAGGCTTATCAACAGGTGTTTACACAATTGTATGCTTTGAAGGGGGAGTTACCTGAGGGGTTATTGCCGTTGTGGTATGTTACGATGGCGCAGACTTTAGAGGAGTATGCATGGCGGGTAAAGGACCGCATGCCCACCACCAACCC
>WFXK01000134.1 GCA_015490695.1 Bacteroidota bacterium
CATGTATTATAGTGTGGCAGTGGCGTGGGCAGCTTTTCTGTGTTTATTCCTATGGCAAAAAGAGCGAAAAAAGCATTGGCTTGTCACTTTTGGGTTTTTAGTGCTTTTATTACTCTTCCTTACTTCGCGTACAGGTTTATTTGCCTTTGCTTGTGGTGTTGCTACATGGATATTCCACTACTTATGGATTCAAAAAAGACGTTATTGGATAGCGCTTGCTTTAATACTTATTGGCATTGCAAGTAGTGTCATTGCTGTGGCAACTATTGAACCCTTAAAACGTCGCTATGAAAATACTTTGTTGGATATTCAAATGTTTTTAAATAAAGAGGATTTATCGGATTGGTCTATATCGCGGCGCTTAGTTTCTTATCATGCAGCTTGGAAGACGCTTAATGAACATCCTTGGGGTGTGGGCATTGGTGCTGTTGATTCTGTCTATAAAAATTACTTCTTTTCCTTAGGTTATCGCATTCGCCGCTCTTCTTTTACCTTGCCTCACAATCAATTTTTAGAGTTTGGTATCTTAATTGGTTGGATGGGTATTGCTGTTTTCCTGCTTTTGTGGATACTCCCTTTTGTAGAAACTAAAGCATTTGGGCAGCATTGGCTGTGGAGTGTATTTTGTGCTGTTGCTATAGGCGCTTTGCTTTTTGAAAGCATGTTAGAGCGCCAGCGAGGGATTGCTATCGTTGTTCTATTTTACTGTTTGCTTTACAGATCACTAAAAGAAAAATCTCTTGTTTGAAACCTTTATTGGTCTTATAACGTATAATATAAAAAAGGGCTACTATGAGGGCGGTAGTGATTGTACTAATATATCAGACGGCTTTATTTGCTGCTACATGTCAGGCTATAAAGAGCGGGTTGTGGAGTGACCCTTCTATTTGGAGCTGTGGCAATGTCCCTTCTGCTACCGATAGCGTTATTATACCATCAAATATCACAATAGATGCTTTTACTAATATCACACATGGAGGAATTATAATAACGCAAGGGACTTTTAATGTGTTTGGTAATGTTACCTTGGGTCCCACTGGACAATGGGATAATCAAGGAGAAGTGAACATAAATGGGGATTTAGTCAACCAAGGAACAATCAACAATCAAGGCATCTTTCACATCACAGGGGACCTTATCAATATCGCAACTTGGAATAATCAAGATAGCCTTATTGTAGAAGGAGACCTGTCTAATGAAGGTACACTATGGAATAGTCCTTCTAGCGTTATTCAAGTTAAAGCACTTTACAACACAGGAAGTATTGTGAACTATGGAAGTATCTTGGTAGACCAACCCTTCATTGTCAGCGATAATGGGAGTGTAGACAACTATGGAAGTATCATTGTAGCTAATGGTAATTTAGAGATCCGAGATAATGGTGTCTTTACTAATTACACCGGTGCTTACGTTGAAGTGCTAAACGATTTTCTCATCAAAGACCGTGGAAGGTTCATCAATCAATCAGGGGCTTATGTGCTGGTTTGTGACGACTTGAAAAATGAAGATTATGGTATTTTACAAAACAACGGTGTAATTAGTATATGTGCTATTTGTGCCAATGCCCAGTATCAAGACCATCAATTAGAAAACGAAGACAGAGCCCAAATCTTAGGTGTAGGAGAAATATGTATGTGCGGGCAACCTTATAATAAAAGTAATGAAGTGGATAATGAGAGTTTTATTGCACCTACCCAAACCATCAGTGTAGGTAGTAATAATTGTCTTGTTGCCTTGGCAAGTCCTATTTCCATAGAAGCCATTTGGAAACCCCAAGATTATAAAGTAGAACTTTTAATTAACTCGCCTTTTTATGAGAAAGTGTATATAGAAAGAAGATTAGAAGAGGAAGAGGGGTTTGCTGTTATTGGACAGACTGCCCGAAGCTATTTCCAAGACAACATACCATTGCACTATCAAGGAGAAATATGGTATAGGGTTTATGTGGTAGAGAACGGCGAACGTGTTTATAGTAACATTGCTGTGGTTGCTGTTCAACCTCAGCGTAAATGGTTGATTTATCCTAATCCTGTGGTTTCAGGAGGGAAATTATGGGTTCAATGCGGTAGTGAAAGCACCTTTTGTGTGTTAACGCTTTACAATCTACAAGGAAAAGTTGTAGCAAAAATCCATGGAGAACTTTTACAAAACGCTTTTCGCTTCTCTTTACCTTCGTTACCGCAAGGTACTTATTTGGTTCGTTTGCAAACGGAAAAAGCGCTATATCTTGGGAAGCTACTTATTCAACATCCGTAGGTAGTTTTAAGAGCCGAGCATTGATAGCGACTATGATTGTGCTTAAAGACATTAGTACGGCACCTATGGCAGGGCTTAGTAAAATACCCGCTTTATAAAGTACGCCTGCTGCTAAGGGGATAGCTATGAGGTTATAACCAGTAGCCCACATAAGATTTTGCATCATTTTCCCATATGTGCGCTTTGCTAATTGAATGATGGTTACAACATCCCTTGGGTCGTTTTGTATTAAGATGATATCAGCAGATTCAATAGCAACGTCTGTTCCTGCACCGATAGCGATTCCGATGTCGGCTTGTACTAATGCGGGGGCGTCGTTGACCCCATCTCCAACCATCGCAACCACCAGCTTTTGCTCTTGTAGCCACTGGATTTTTTGTGCTTTTTCGTGAGGAAGTACCTCTGCAAAGAAATCATCTAAATTTAATTGCTGGGCAACTTGTTGAGCTACCTTAGCATTGTCTCCTGTTAACATAATACAACGAATCCCCATGGCTTTCAAGCGCTGAACTGCTTGATAAGAGGCTTTACGTATGGTATCCGCTAATGCAATCGCTCCCTTTAGCGAGCTATCTATTAGCACAAAAACCACCGTTTTACCCTCAGAAAAACATTTCTCTACTAAAGCACTTTGATAAGTAATATTTTTTTCCTTCAAGTATCCTGGACTGACAATCATTACGGTTTGATTAGCAATGGTACCCATAGCACCTTTTCCCGGGATAGCTCTGAAGTTCTTTACTTCCATTGGGTTTGCTACTTCTTTAGCGATCGCTTTGGCGATCGGGTGTTCTGAATGACGTTCTACGGAAGCTGCATAACGCAATAAGGTGGCTTGGTTTATAGTGGGGTCTATAGGTATCACGTCTGAGACTTGGAAGGTTCCATGGGTGAGGGTTCCTGTTTTATCAAAGACAACCGCTTGAAGTTTGCGCGCTGTTTCAAAAGCTGCACGGTCACGGATTAAAAACCCATGACGTGCTGCTAAAGCAGTAGAAACTGCTACTACTAACGGCACTGCTAACCCTAAGGCATGAGGACACGTAATAACCATCACCGTTACACTACGCTCTAAAGCAAAAGAAAGTGTCTGACCAAGGAAAAAATACCAAATAACAAACGTAATAGCTCCACCGCTTAATGCAATCAAAGTTAACCAACGAGCTGCTTTATTAGCTAAATCCTGCGTTTTAGATTTACTCTCCTGTGCTTGCTTTACAAGGGTTATTACTTGCGCTAAAAAAGAATCCTTACCAGTCTTTTCTACTTTTACCTTAATGCTTCCCTCTCCATTGATAGAACCTCCAATTACTTTACTGCCTGGTGCTTTGTAGACGGGTTTACTTTCTCCTGTGAGCATCGCTTCGTTTACTGAAGTCTCTCCCTCTATTACTATGCCGTCTGCAGGAATCTTTTCCCCCGGCTTAACTAAAATAATATCTTGAGGTTTTAACAACTTGATTGGCACTTCTTGTAGTTGTCCATCGGGACGGATTTTATGGGCTGTAGAGGGCATTAAGCGAACTAAAGTTTCTAATGCCCTTGAAGCACCCATGACAGAACGCATTTCTATCCAATGACCTAACAACATAATGTCTATTAAAGTTGCTAATTCCCAGAAAAACATTTTCCCTGATAACCCAAAAACGACCGCACTACTATAGAAGTAAGCCGTAATGATAGCAACAGCAATAAGGGTCATCATACCTGGGTTTTTCTTCCGCAACTCTTGGACAAATCCTTTTAAAAAAGGATAGCCTCCATAGAAAAAAACGGCAGTAGCAATAGCCCATAGTACATAATTAGAACCCTTAAACGCCAGCGAAATCCCAAACCATTGTTGCAAAGTAGGAGATAAGAGTAAGATAGGAATGGTAGCAATTAAGCAGACCCAAAATCGTTTCTTGAAGTCTGCAATCATGTGTTCGTGATGATGATGTTTGTGGTGATTATGATTCATCGCTTTGGGTTTTTAATGGATTTATCTGTTGTTGTAATCGTCGTTCATAGGTATTATCGCCAGCAATATAAAAAGTTTCTGATTTTAGTTCTTCAGGTAAATAAGTTTGTTTTACATAGTGATTAGGGTAATCATGGGGATAAAGGTAGTCTTTTCCGTAGCCTTGTTGTTGCATCCATGTAGTTGGAGCATTTCTTAAATGCTTAGGGACTTTAATATGGCGGGTCTTTTGAGCCACTGCTCTTGCTTTTTTTATCGCTTTATACGCACTATTGCTCTTGGGACTAGCAGCTAAAAAAATCGTACATTCTGAAAGGATGATTTGTGCTTCGGGCATTCCGATATTTTGCACTGCATCGTAGGTTGCTTGCGCTAATAGCAGGGCATTGGGGTTGGCTAAACCGATATCTTCTGCGGCTAATATCACTAATCGCCGAGCAATGAATCGTGGGTCCTCA
Organism: Bacteroidota bacterium; assembly: GCA_015490695.1. GTDB lineage: Bacteria > Bacteroidota > Bacteroidia > SpSt-205 > S141-50 > S141-50. The sequence continues at coordinate 4,675 of WFXK01000134.1, forward strand.
CCGCCTTCTAATAATCGTGCTAACCAGTACAAAGCAGCATCTATAGCACTACCCCGAACCGACTTAATAAATGCAGAAATCAAAGCATAATGGGCTTCAGTATCATGATAACTGTGGAAATGCGGAAGAAGGACTTTTAACGTTTCTGCGTTAACGGTTGTGTAATTGCTTTGTTCAACCAGCTCTAAAAAGTTTAGTAACTTTCTTGCATCTCCAGCAGCCATTTTAAGCAATAAAGAAGGGGTCTCTACTTTAATAGGACGGCTTAGTGCTTTCAGAGCTCTTTGGAGTAAAGTCATCAGGTCTTTGTCGGATAGTGGTTCTAAGGTATAGACTTGGCATCGGGAAAGTAAAGGGGGAATTACGCTAAAACTGGGATTTTCTGTTGTTGCACCAATAAAAATAATTTTTCTTTGCTCAATAGGTGCTAATAAGACGGCTTGTTGGGCTTTATTAAAGCGATGTAATTCATCTACAAAGACAATAGGAATTTTGTTGTCAAATAACGATTCGGGCTGTTCAATAATTTCTTTGATATTTTTTGTAGAGGCGGTTATGGCGTTTAGTTCATAGAAAGGATAGTGGAGGGCATGTGCTAAGAGTTTGGCAAGAGTGGTTTTACCACTACCTGGTGGTCCCCACAGGATTAAGGAGGGTAAGAACTTTCTTTCTATGAAATGCTTTAGGATGGGGATAAGGTGTTTTTGTCCTAAGAAAGCGTCTAAGGAGGTGGGTTGGAGGCGCTGGGTTAAGGGCTTCACTCGCCTTGGGCTAAGGTATAGCCGCGTTTACCATCTACATTGTATAAGTTGGCTGTGCCTACAATATCAAACCCTGCACTTACTAATTGTTTTTGCAATTCTAAGATTTGCATTTGGGTGGTGTAGTTTTGTGTGGTTTTGAATCGGCAGCGCCAACTATCGGTTGTAGCGGTGTGTTCCGCCCCCGTACTGGGCCAAAGCTGCATACCACGATTGGCAATAGATACCAATTTCAAATCTTCAAAGCCCAATTGCATGATACGCTCTGCAATACTTTGCGCACTTAGCGAGCCGTCTTTAATGAAAATATCTACACCGATAAGTTCAAAGTGATGTTCTTTTGGTTGATACTGGAATTTTGTTTTGTCTAAGGGACGAGGTTTGCCATAGCGTTTTACAGGAAGTTTTTCAGGCAGTTTACCAAGATTGCTTACAACGGCTTGTGCAAATTCTTTTGTGCCGACTTTTTTCTTGCTGATGCCTTCTCTATAAATATCGTAAGTATGGATGCCTTCTTCTATAGTTCTAAGCCATGCGTTATGGATACGTTCTGCGACTTCGGGTTGTCCAATATGGACCAACATCATAATAGCGCCGAAGAGTAGTCCTGAGGGGTTAGCTAAGTTTTGTCCTGCTCTTCTGGGAGCAGAGCCGTGGATAGCTTCAAACATAGCGTAGTCTAAACCAATATTTGCCGAGCCGCCTAAGCCAACAGACCCCGCAATCTGTGCTGTCATGTCTGAAGCAACGTCTCCATAAAGGTTAGGCATTACAACAACGTCAAAGCGTTCGGGTGTATCGGCTAATTTAGCGGTACCAATGTCTATAATCCAGTGTTCAGCTTCTATGTCGGGGTATTCCTTCGCAATCCGGTCAAAGACCCTATGGAATTCGCCGTCGGTCATTTTTAAGATATTGTCTTTGGTCATGCAAGTAACTTTTTTGCGATTATATTGACGGGCGTATTCAAAAGCATAGCGGATAATGCGTTCGCTACCTGATTCAGAAATCAGTTTAACCGCATGCCAAACTTGATTAGAAACTTGGTATTCAATGCCTGCGTAGAGGTCCTCTTCGTTTTCTCGGATGATGACCACATCCATCCCGGGGTATTTGGTTTCTATAAACGGATGGTAAGTAGTTGCTGGACGTACATTCGCAAACAATCCTAAGGTTTTACGGATAGTGACGTTAAGGCTTTTATATCCTCCTCCTTGTGGTGTTGTGATAGGAGCTTTTAGAAGAACTTTAGTTCGTTTAATGGATTCCCATGCTTCGGGTGGGATGCCTGTAGAAATCCCTTGTAGATAAATTTTTTCACCTACTTCTATACGTTCAGGTTCAATAGCGGCACCGGCTTCCATTAAAATATGCATCACTGCTTCCATGATTTCTGGTCCGATGCCGTCGCCGTAAGCAACAGTAATAGGGACTTTACTATTACTACTCATAGTTAATGCTATTGCGTTCGTGGGGCGCAATTTAGAAAAATCTGCGGGCTTTCAAAAAAACTAACCCTTGCCTTTTGAAAACCCAAACGTAAATAGTGCACCTTGACCACTTAAAAAGTTATCTTTGTCCCTCTATGAAAAAGCTCCCTATCGGTATCGCTGACTTTAAAAAACTTCGCAAAGGAAACTTCATCTATATAGACAAAACGCCATTTATAGAAAAACTCTTAAGCGAAGGAAGTGTTTATTTTCTTTCTCGTCCACGACGATTCGGGAAAAGCCTATTCCTATCTACGCTTTATTACTATTTTAAGAATCAGCGCCAACTGTTCAAGGGACTCTATATTGACCAACATTGGGAAGTCGAAAAGGAATATGCAGTGATACGATTAACAATGACCTCCTTCCCTCACAGTAATATAAAATACATGAAGATGGGATTAAATGATATCTTAAGAGAACATTTTGTTAGGTATGAAACAGAGGATTATTATAAATCAGAGGATTCTCCGACAAATAACTTAAGGCGACTTATTTCGGTGTTGATAGAACGTCATAGGGAAGTAGTCATTCTAATAGACGAGTACGACGCACCATTGACTAACAACTTGTTTAGAGAGGATTTGTTTGAGGAGGTGAAAGTTTTTTTGAGGGAGTTTTACAGGGTTTTGAAGGATTATGAGGGGGCGCTGCGGTTTGTTTTTGTTACAGGAGTAACAAAATTTGCCCATGTTACGTTGTTTTCTGGTTTTAATAACTTAAATGATATTTCGCTATTACGGGAATATAGTACCATTTGCGGCTATACTCAGAAAGAGTTGGAGGAGTACTTTAGGGAATATTTTCCTGAGAGGGAGGGTGAGCGGGAGGAGTTGCTTAGATGGATAAGGGAATGGTACAATGGTTATGATTTTTATGGTTACGATGAAGGCGAGGGATTATCGTATGAGGAGCATAAAGAGAGGTACTTTGTTTATAATCCTTATGATGTGTTGTTGTTTTTCAGAGATAGGACTTTTGGCAATTATTGGTTTGCTACCGCAACCCCCCATTTCCTTATTGAGTTTGCGCAAAAAAGAGGTATACCTATCAAAGTTGCAGAAACGGAGAATAAGACTATTACTAAAGAGGACATGGAGGTAATAGAAGTAAATCAGATGAATACAAAAGCATTGATGTATCAGACAGGATACTTAACTATAGAGAGGCGATATGCAAGTCCTGAGAGTGGATTAGTTTACACTTTAAGAATTCCTAACAAGGAAGTGCGCTATTCACTGGGTAAATATCTTTTGGAAGTTTATTTCAGAGCTGCTGAGAGATGGGATTTAGAAACCGCAGCCAAGATGCTTCAGTACTTAAAGCAAGGGGATGTAGAGGGTTTCTTAACTCAAGTGCAAAAGCTCTATGAATGGCTCCCTTACCCTGCTCCTAAGAACGTTATGAGCTATGAAGATTTCCATAGAGATGTATTTATAACGATTCTATGGACCTTAAATATCCGACCAACTATAGAAGATGTGTCCTTAAGAGGAAGAGTAGACATGGTATTTGAAAAAGAAAATAATCTTTATATTGTAGAGTTCAAAGTGAATGATGGCAAAAACGAGGTAAAAGAAGCCCTTAAACAAATAAAGAAAAAAGGATACCACAAAAAGTACGAAAATAGCCATAAGCGAGTGTTCCTAATAGGCATTGAATATGACCGAAAAGCAAGAACATTAAGATGGTTGTGGGAGACTTGTAAATCAGAATAAGGTCTTATGTTTTTAATCGTAAAAAGGATTGCTTTGCTTCGTTAAACAAGGAAATGTATCTTTGCAGAGGAAAATTCTTAATCCTATGCGATGTCTATGGTGTTGGTTATTAGCACTTAGTGGATTATTGTATGCACAAAGTACTTACTACGTAGATGCTTTGAATGGGAACGATGCCAATAGCGGTCTGACACCATCTCAGGCGAAAAAGACAATCCAAGCTGCTATTAACAGCGCTAACAATGGAGACACTATCCGCATTGCCAATGGAACCTATATAGAAGCTTTAATTATTAACAAAAGTTTAACCCTTATCGGACAAGATTCTGCTTTAACTATTCTTCAAGCACCAGCAAAAGATTCTTGCCGAGGTTGTGCCTTAGTTCGCTGTATCGCCTCCCAAGTGCAATTACAACAACTTTCTTTCCAACACCATGCAAAAGATGCCCAGTACACTATAGAAGTCCAAGGAGGACATTGCGAAATTTATCAATGTAGATTCCAATGTACAGGACACTACCTCTATGGCGATTGGTTCGATAAAACGACCGCAATACGACTAAAAAGCACCCTTGCTACGGTAGTGGTCAAAGAAAGTAGTTTTTATGGATTTTATGGAATTGGCATTTTGCTTGCCGATGCCCCTTGTCTGACACAACCCTGCTTTGTTGAAAACAATTACTTTTACTTCCAAGGAGACCAAGCCATCACTTATTTATGGAATCAAAACGGTGGCATTGTTCACGTAAAAAACAATGTGTTCGGTGGTGACAGCGAAATGGGACTTACCTTTAATAAAGTTTCTGAAAACGTTCCTCCAACATGGGTGCTCATTACAGGAAACCAATTCAGCAATCGGGGAAACTACGCACAACTTTCACTACAATGGTTAAGAAACGATTTAAGCGGGATTCGGTTCTTAATCCAAGATAATACCTTTTTAATTCCTGACAGTGGCGTGGGAATCCGCTTAGAAGGCGGAAAAGACGTTAAAATCCTGCGTAATACCTTTAAAGGACTGGGAAGAGTGTTTGCCTGCATCCATGTAGATAATGCTTACGATGCCCGTAAACCCGATAGTTTATTGCAGTCTCCCACTGCTGTAGCCATTGACTCCAATCGCTTTGAAGCCCAAACAACAAACTATGGTTTTGCCATTCGCTTTTTAAGAAGTGATACCATAAGCAACGATAATAGCGACTATCTCGCTATTCAAATCGGTAATACAAACGAATACGATGCAAAAATCCGTTATTGGATAGATTTCCGCACCTTCATGGGACCCAATATTCCTAATCGCTTTGATTTACAACTACGAAGCTTCCCCTTCCGTCCTGACCACTTTAGTATAGAAGATAAAATCATTCATCGCTTAGATGATTTATATTTTCGCCCTGAGCGTCCTTTAGTCGTTTGGGCACCCGATTCGTTCTTTATAACCCATCAATTTGACTTTCCGCTGCGGATAGACAACACAACGATTCAAGAAGCGATTGATTTAGCACAAAACAACGCACACATCTTTGTAAAAGGGAAAACACCACCTTATATAGGCAACCTTCTTTTTAATAAAGCTTTACATTTCCACGTTGTAGATACGCCTATTATTGATGGGAAACTAACGGTTTTGTTACCTTCTGCTTCCTTAGAAGTGATTCAATATGGGAGTTTTTCCTATCAAGGTGACACTTTTAAGGTACTTTTAGGCGATTGGAATTTAAATGGTGGGGTGATTTACTTTAGTCCGAAGTCCTACTTACAAGAGCGCTTGTATCAGACCATTAAGGGAGATTCGGGTTATATTGAAACCTATCGTTTTGTAGGACAACCTGCAGGTGAAGACATTGCTGGCTTTGGTGCAATACTGGAAACGAACCGCTCTATTGGAAATTTACTTTTGCGGCGGGGACACAATGAGCAAAAAAGCACGGGATTTGGCTCTATCCTCCGCTGGTTTGATATTATCCCAGAAAACGAAGAACAACTCCAAGCCCGCTTTACCTTCCGCTATGACCCTTCAGAACTGAACGGAAAGGACTCTGCAGCACTGCAAATGTATTATTCACAAAACGGAGGACTTTCTTATGAAGGCGTAGGAGGAAATGTTATTAGTGGCTATAAAATTTCAAAAGATAATGTGAATCGTTTTTCCATTCGTTGGACCCTTAGTGACCGCACTGCGGTTTTGGGGATATGGACGCAGCAAACAACGGCTTGTCGTAGTCAAGGGGTTCGTTTAGAAGCAACCCCTGGGTTTTATGATTATTTATGGTCTACGGGCGATACAGGCAGAGTGCTCATAGCACAAGAAAGCGGAACATACTATGTAACCGCAATAAATCCTACTACAGGACAACGAGATACTTCTAATGTGTTTCAAGTAGTGATATTGCCTGACCCTGTGGTCACCACGGCGATGGATGGCGACCCTTGTCAAACCCTCACCCTCTCGGTAAAAACTGAACCCGGCTACCAAGTTCAATGGTCTACAGGCGATACAGGCAGCACTTTAACCCTTTCTAAAATCGTTAGCCAAGATACCATATGGGCACAAGTCTATAACGCTTATTGTCAAATCGCTTATCCTTTCGTGGTGTCGCCCTGTGGCGAACTACCTTTAAAAATCCCCAATGCCTTTAGCCCCAATGGCGATGGCATCAATGATACATGGTTTATTGAAAACCTATGGTTTTATCCCGATAATGAAGTGGTGATTTATAATCGTTGGGGGAATTTAGTTTATCGTGCAGCACCTTATAA
>WFXK01000135.1 GCA_015490695.1 Bacteroidota bacterium
AGATAACCCCCACCACCCTAAAAAATACTTAGGACACTTCTATTTGGATTCCTTAGTCCATGATGAAACCATGTTAAAGTACTTAGTTTCCTTAGTAGGGGCAAACCGAGTTGCCTTAGGCAGCGACTATCCCTTCCCCTTAGGGGAAGCCTACCCAGGAAAACTCATTGAATCCATCCAAGACTTTGACGACGAAACCAAAGCATGGCTACTGGGAAAAACCGCATTAGAATGGCTGAACAAAACCGAAAAGGACTTTCTTTAACCCCAATTTCCCCTTTAAGCATCCCTATGGACTTTAGCGAACGGCAACCTAATGCCTTCCAAGCCCCTAAGGCACAATCTAAAAAACTATTAAACACAGAAAAAGGCGATGCTTGCAACGTAGAACAATATCAAATCATCCCCCATTGTAATGGCACTCATACAGAATGTTATGGACACGTTATCACTCCCTTTATACCTATCAATCAAATTTTAAAAGGGGAGCTTTGGCTTGCTTATGTGGTGAGTATTGAACCTATGTATGCTGTAGACCTACAAAATGAGCATTACGACCCACGTCCTCAAGCCCATGAACGACTAATCACACGAGCACAACTGCAAGCGTTACTGCCTGAACAACCTTTTGATGCGCTGATTATCCGTACCTTACCTAATCTAAAAGAAAAACAATGGCGAACCTATCGCAATAATCAAGCGCCTTATTTTACCTTTGAAGCAATGCAATGGCTTAGCCAATTACCTTTAAAACACCTTTTAGTAGATTTTCCTTCGGTAGATAGAGAACAAGATGAGGGAAGATTGGTCAATCATCGGCTTTTTTGGGGGATTGAAGGAAAAAAAGTTCGTTACCCTTACCGAACCATCACAGAAATGATTTTTGTTCCTTCGGAGATTCAAGATGGGTTTTATGGTTTGATGATTCAAATTCCACCTTTTGAGACCGATGCTGCCCCCAGTCGCCCTATCCTTTATAAACTATGAAAATAAAAACCTTATCAGACGCACAACAATTGGATGTACAAGACCCATTGAGAGCCTATAGAGAACGTTTTTTCTTTCCAAGAGGAAAAGATGGGAAACCCAAATGCTATTTTTGTGGTAATTCCTTAGGACTTCAATTAAAAGAAGTTCCTGAGTATGTGGAGCGGGAGCTCAAGAAATGGCAGGATTATGCTGTAGAAGGACACTTCCTTGAACCTGACCCTTGGTTCTCTTATCATGAGTTACTGACAGAGCCTTTAGCAGACATCGTAGGAGCACTTCCAAAAGAGGTTGTCGCAATGAATTCCTTAACGGTCAACCTGCATTTATTACTGGTCTCTTTTTATCGTCCAACGTCAAGGCGCTATAAAATTCTCACGGCAGCGCCTTTATTTCCTTCTGACCTTTATGCTTTGCAATCCCAAGTACAATTTCATGGTCTTGCTCCTGAAGAAGCATTAGTGATTTTACGTCCCAAGGAACACCCTTACATAACCTTAGAACAAATTCAGGCGGTTTTAGAAAAAGAAGGGGAGCGAATTGCTTTGGTGTTTTTAGAAGCCGTTAATTATTACACGGGGCAATGGGTTGCGATGGAAGCGATTACGAAAGCGGCACATCGTTACGGATGTCTTGTAGGATTTGATTTAGCCCATGCGATTGGAAACGTACCTATGCAATTGCATGATTGGGGAGTAGACTTTGCTGTATGGTGCAGTTATAAATACTTAAATGGTGGACCTGGCACTGTAGGAGGGTGTTTTATCCATGAGCGTCATTTAGATAAAGCGCTTCCTCGGTTTGCTGGCTGGTGGGGACACAATAAACAAACCCGCTTTGCCATGCCTGAAGTTTTTGACCCTATTCCTTCTGCTGAAGCATGGCAACTAAGTAATGCCCCTATCATGGCAATGGCTTGCCTAAGACCCTCCTTGTACCTATTCCAAAAAGTTGGAATGTACAATCTAAGAAAGAAATCCGAACAATTAACTAACTTTTTAGTTCAAAACCTCTTAGATTTAAATGATGAACGTTTAACGCTTTTAACTCCTTTGAATCCTTCAGAGCGGGGGGCACAGGTTTCTATTGCCATTAAAGAAGTGGGGAAGAAAGTTTATGAGTCGCTTATCCAACATGATTTTGTTGTAGATTGGCGTTCACCTAATTGTATTCGGGTTGCCCCTGTGCCTTTTTATAATACTTTTGAAGAGGTTTTCCGTTTTGTACAACATATAAAAGCGACATTAGCACAGCTATGAAAAAGGAGAAGGTTATTATCGTTGGAGCGGGCTTGTCAGGTAGTTTATTAGCAATCTTGTTAGCACAGCGTAATTATGAGGTCGTTGTTTATGAGCGGCGGCCCGATATGCGTAAAGTCCCTATTCCTGCAGGGCGTTCTATTAACTTGGCTTATTCTAACCGAGGTATCAAAGCCTTGCAATACGCAGGTCTTGCCGATAAACTGAAAAATGAGCTCATTCCAATGAAAGGGAGACTCATTCACCCTATACAAGGAGAAACTTATTTGCTCCCCTATAGTGGCAGAAAAGAGAACTACATCAATGCCATATCCCGAGGAAATTTGAATAAATTTCTTTTAAACGAGGCAGAAGCCCACGGCGTAAAAATTTATTTTGAAACCCCCTGCATTGATGTGATTTTAGAAGAAGCGAAAGTTGTATTAAAACAAAAAGATGGCAGTTTAACAACGGACCAAGGTAAAGTAGTGATTGGTGCCGATGGGGCTTTTTCCGCAGTTAGAAATGCTTTTATGAAGGTTGCTCCAAAATTGCGTTTTTCTTTTTCTCAAAGTTATTTAGACCATGGTTATAAAGAGCTTTGCATTCCTCCTGATGAACAAGGGAACTTTCGTATTGAACCTAATGCACTTCATATTTGGCCCAGAGGGGAATTCATGATGATTGCACTGCCAAACACCGATGGTAGCTTCACCGTAACGCTATTTTTAAGTTTTGAAGGCGACCCAAGCTTTGCTACTTTAAGGGATGAAAAAAGCATTTTAAGTTTTTTTGAATCGCAGTTTCCTGATGCGCTTCCTTTGATGCCAACTTTGTTGGAGGATTTTCGGCGCAATCCTGCCAGTTCTTTAGCCACCATCCGTTGTTATCCTTGGCAAGCTTATGGCAAGGTGCTTTTAATTGGCGATGCTGCGCATGCTGTAGTACCTTTTTATGGTCAAGGGATGAATGCTTCTTTTGAAGACTGCCGTATCCTCTGCGAACTATTAGAACAATATCAAGGGGATTGGGAAAAAACTTTAGAAACCTTCCAAAAAGAACGCAAACCCGATGCCGATGCTATTGCCGACTTAGCCGAAGAAAACTTCTATGAGATGCGAGACCATGTCAATAACCCGTATTTTATTCAAAAAAGGAATTTAGAGCTGCAATTAGAAGCGAAGTTTCCTGAATATTATTCTAAATATTCGTTAGTTACTTTTTGTGAAGATGTGCCTTATCGGGTTGCAAAGCGCTTAGGCAATGCTCAAGATGCGTTTTTATTGGATTTAGTAAAAAAACACTCTGTGGAGTCTTTGTCTTTGCAATCGGTTTTTGATGATTTAATGCGATTGCGGCAGCAGTTACGCGTAACCCTATGAACTTCTTACTCCCATATTAGTCCTATTAACAACTGGTCATCGGTTTGTTTCATATTCCCCTGCCATTGGCGTAGATAATGGTCTATGACCGCTTCAGAACGACGTTCATACGCTATTTGTAGTAATTTTAATGTTCTTTTCATTCCAAAGACCCGTTGTTTGCTACCCCCTAATTGGGTAGGAATACCATCCGAAAAACAAAAGAGCGCCTTTAAGGTAGGTATGGCAATGGAGAAGTTTGCCAATCTATGGTTATCTTCATTAGAAAGCACATAAAAGCCTTGTCGTTGCTCTATCCGTAGATTGTTATAGGATTGGAGGGATAAGGTGTCTTTACACAGCAACACCATACGCCAACGTTTTAAGGTAACTTGTATTAGATGGTTTTTACGTTTTAGGAGCATGCCTTCAAAGTCTGCTATGAGTTCTTGTGCTGCGAAGGTGGTTTTGAGTCGTTGGGTAAGGAATTTTAAAACGGCTTCCATGTCTTGGAGTTGGTACATGATTAAGGCTTCTCGAGCCATTTGGATGGTTGCGGTTACTAACAAGGCGGCAGGGACGCCGTGCCCTGTGCAGTCTCCTGCAAGCAAATAGTGAGCACCATCTACTTCTGCATACCACCAAAAGTCCCCTCCTAATTCGGATTGCTGCCGATAATGAAGCAACACCTCTGGCGCAAATGCCCTCAATACCGCCCTGTCAGGAATCAACGAACGCTGTATAGTGCCTGCATAACGAACACTCTCACGAATCGTATGTAATTGCTTATCTAAAACCGCATTGGCTTCTGAAAGCTCTTCGTTAACTTGCTTTAACTCTTCATTCAATTGTTTTAACTCTTCATTGGCTTGCCTAAGTTCTGCCGTGCGCTCCATGACGATTTGTTCTAATATCCTGCGACGTCTGCGCTCCTGCGCTAAACGTACCCGCTGAAAAACCCACAAAAGCAACACAAAAAAACCATACCCCGAACCATATACAACCCAACGAAAAGGATACCAAACATTGTAATAGTACTTGAAAAAATAATGGTATTTTTCTCCCATAATGATAAATTGCCTGTCCTTCCCCGTCTCATAGGGAATTACTCTATTCTTCATCCATGGAGACCCTCCATTGCCATAAAGGTTCTTCTCCGGTTCCTCAAATACGTATTCACTTATGTAAGAACAATCAGAACTGAGAATTTGCAATTTTTCTTTTGTGATGAAAATATATTCCCATTTTCCATCATTATCTAAGTCTTGCCATTCCCACCGAGGGGAAAAAGCAATATGAACATCTTTAACTACTTCCGATGACCTTTGAAGGGATTTTCTATATTGAATAGCAAAGGAGGCGTCTTCTGAAATGATTTCATAGAGATTTCCAAGGTGGTCTATTAAATAGAATGCTTGGAAATGATTTGCTGGAAGTAACAAAAAACTATGCTTAGCGGGCAAGGTGTCTTGCCAAAGCGTTATGCCATCGCGGTTTTTAATGCAAAGTAAATTGGGATATTTCTCATAGTAGCGTCCGCGATAGACATGTAAGAAAATTAATAAAGTATCACTTTGGCGAAACCAAGGATAAGCCATAAGATTAGAAGTATAAAACCCGAAAGTATCGGGTGGGAAACGTAAACGCAATGTGTCTTCTAACACAAAAGTATAAACAGCACAATCGGTAAAAGCATAGAGGGTATCAAGACAAAAGTTTCCAGAAGCATAAGCAAAAGGGATAAGTTCCATTTTAGGGTCGTTGTCTATATCAGCAACAATAGGCGATTTCCAACTTATTCTTGATAAATGGGTTGGAGAGAAATAATAAACAGAGTCTATTGGATTCCATGCAATGAATCCTCTCATCAGAGCAAAGTCGCTATTGATTCCTACAATAACCTCTTTTTTATCATCACCAAAAACATCTGCAACGCATATAGAAGTTGCTCCGGTTGCTTGTTTCCCTCTTATGCCGGGAGGTGCAGGAGGAAGGCGTAGAGCGTAGCTATTTTCTCTTGGATTTCCCTTATTGACGTGCCATACATAGAGACGTAGACCGGTATCTGGAATGGCTAAAATCAGTTCAGGCATGGAATCATTATCTATATCACCACATTGTAAATAGGGTAAAACGGCAAGGTCTGTATGGTGCCACCATGTAGACCCCACAGCGCCCCAACTGGTTTGTGGCTCTATGTAGATGCTATGCTCTTTTTTGTCTTTAAAAGTAACGAGTTGAATAAACACCCTATCGGTCAATCCATCGCCATTCCAGTCGCAATAAAGATAGGTGCGATTAAGTGTAACCTTAGGATACTCCAATTGAGCAGGTTTATAGACTTTTTTTACCAGTTCTAACGTATAGGGTTTGGTAGGCAAAGGGTCTAATAGCACTATGGGAGCAATGAAAATCGCAGCAAGAAACCAAGGAGTGGTGAAAAAGCGTAAAAAATGGCGCATGGTTAGGGGCAAGTGCGGGTTAGAATGCCCCCTGAGTTCACTGTACCAACGCTAATACGGCTACCACCACTGCTTACAGAAAGCGTAGGGGTAGCAATTGTCCCGCCACTGCTTATAACGGCACCAGAACCAGAAACGCAGCAACCGTTTCCGCTGCTATCCAACGTGGCGATGAAGAGGTCTCTAAGTCCTTGTCCCCATGAAGTAGTGGAACCCGATAGCAATAAGGTGCCATCAGGTAAGATATTGCCGTTTGTGAATCTATCCTCGCCCGTACCTCCCATAGTTCTACTCCATAGGAGATTCCCGTTGCTATCCAGTTTAACCACGTAGCCATCTAAGCTGCCGGCACCATAAGAACCTGTGTATCCTATGACAATAATCTCGTTTTGGGTAGTTGTCAGCACAGCCCAAGCACGCTCATTACCCACGCCCCCTATGGTTTTAGTCCATAACAGCGTACCATCAGGAGCGAATTTAGCTACATACATATCCTCTCCTCCCGCGCCAAAAGATAATGTGTAGCCTACAGCGATTATACTGCCATCGGGTGCTTCGGTCACATCATAAAACCAATCTCTAAGGGGACCGCCAATAGAACGCGCCCATATGATATTCCCTAAACTATCTACTTTTAACACTAAAGCATCATCCCAATTTACAAAACCTGCAGCCACAATATTACCATCTTTCGTTGGAACGACTCCCAATAAATCATCATAAGTTGGTGTACCATAGACACGACTCCAAAGAATATTACCACTATTATCTACCATTACTAAATATCCATCCCAGCCACCTGCTCCAAAAGAGTCAGAATGACCGCATAAGATAATTTTGTTCTGTGAAAAGAGACTTAAATCATGTCCCATGTCGTCCCCTGCTCCACCTATGCCATAACTATATAAAAGATTACCAGCACTATCTATGCTTACTATCCAAACATCATAGAAGCGACTATTGTGAATGCCTATGATGATAAGATTGCCTTGGTTATCATAAAATGCATCATCCAAGTAATCGCTACCGGTGCCTCCTATCGTTTTTGCCCATAGCAAGGAGTAGGAGGGTACAGCTATTTTAGCAATGTAACCATCATAGCCACCGTTCCCAAAGGAGCTTGTTGATCCAATTGCTATTAAGAAACCGCCTTTTAACAAAACAGAACTTTCATTAAACCATTCCTGATTACTACCTCCTATGGCGAGGCATTGTTGGGAGGTGATGCAAGGGAGAGAGACAGCGATGGTATTACTATAACCCGAAAATCCACAGGTGTTTTTTGCTCTTACACGATAATAGTAGGTAACACCACAGCCGATACCAGAAACATTAAACTGCGTAATGTTACCAACATTGTAGTTCTGGCAAGGATTTCCATTACATCCATTAACAATAGTAGTGAACAAACTGTCAGTTGCTACATCAAGAAGGTATTGAGTGACATTGGGCACACTATCCCATACTGCTGTAAATGAAGTAGTAGTAATATTTGTAGCATTTTGAGCAGTAGGATTTGCAGGTTGCTCGCAACACACACTACATTGCAGGGGACAAGAGAGGCTATACCAGCGGTTGCTGTCGGCATTATAGATTTCCAAGCAGAAGTTGGTTAGGTTAATAATTAAAAGTCCATGGGCAGGGTTTACAATAGCATCTCTTTGGGCTTGGGTTAGTCTGGGAATCAATAAGCCTCTTGCACTATCGGCGATTTCTAATCTTGCAGAAGGGTCAGGGGTTGCGGTTCCTATGCCTACATTCTGGGCGTGAAGTGTGAGGTTAATTAATAAAGCCATAATACATAAAAGTTGTCTTATACTTTCGTTTTTGATGGGGGGGGGGGGTACAAAAATGTGAGATTTAAATCCCCCGTATACTATTCCCCCTTTTACATCCTGTCTCTTGCTTAATACCCTATACATGGCTCATTATAGTTAAGACCAAGGCAAAGATAGGAATTCGTAGTAAAAAAACAAAAGGGATTTATAAAGGTTTAAGTATTAAATCGTTGATAGATAAGTTTTGTTATGTAAATGATTAGATCTCAATGGTTCTTGGTGTTTGTTTATTTTAATAA
>WFXK01000136.1 GCA_015490695.1 Bacteroidota bacterium
ATATTAAACCTCTTATTGCCCAAAAGCGAATAAAGCTAGGGAATGAAATAACCAATTTATCTTCTAAAATCATAGCCTAAAATCTTTATTCCCGGTGGTAAAGTGAATTGTTTAGGATTAAATTTTCTTGGTTTGATTTGAATAGCGGTGATTTCAATTGTGTTTCCATTGTGTTTACGTATGATTTTCAATGGGATTCTACCTTCTAAGCCTGGGGTTAAGAAGTGGGCTGTGGCGTTGCGTTTGCCCTCAAAAAAAGCTAAGTTGACTCTATAAAGGTCTGAAACATAATAAGTGATTTCTTCTCCATTTTCTTTTTCTACTTTATAAGCCTGAGTAAGCACCCCTAAGATGACTAAGGTATCTCCGATAATGGGTTTTGCAGGTTTTTTAGGACGGACAGGTTTAACTTTTTCTTTAGTGAAGGCACGATGGTTTTTTAAGTCTAAGATGTAGGTTTTATCGGAATCGGCAATATAGAGGCGGGTTGTGGGGAAGCGGGCTTCCCAAAGATGGACGATGTAGTTACCGTCTTTTATGTGGAAGGTTACTTTGCGTGGGACTTCGTTGTTATCAAAGAAAGTTTGGTCTTTGCCGTAATAATACACATCGTAAACGATACTTCCTTCAAAGTATTGAAAGGGTTTATAGGCACCTCCTTGCGCCCATAGAAGAATAGGGAAACAAAAGAGCCAGATAGAACGTTTCATTTCTCTAAAGCGGCTAATTGTTGCGTTTGGTCATGAAGGATTAAAGCATCTATTAAGGGGTCTAAGTTGCCGTCTAAAATATCGGGCAGATTATATAGCGTTAGTCCTATACGGTGGTCTGTAACACGGCTTTGTGGAAAATTATAGGTTCGTATTTTAGCGCTTCTATCACCTGTAGAAACCATTTGCGAGCGCATTTTAGATTCTTCTTCTTTTCTTTTTCGCATTTCTAATTCGTAGATGCGAGCCCTTAGGATTTTCATTGCCATTTCATAGTTACGGATTTGAGAACGTTCATTTTGCATAGATACAACAATACCTGTGGGGATATGAGTTAATCGGACAGCAGATTGGGTTCTATTGACGTGTTGTCCTCCAGGACCAGAGGCGCAAAACACTTCTTTTTTAATATCTTTTGGGTCTATGTGGATGTCTACTTCATCGGGTTCGGGTAGGACGGCTACAGTGGCGGCAGAGGTATGGATACGTCCTTGGGATTCGGTTTTGGGGATACGTTGTACTCGGTGTACCCCTGCTTCATACTTTAAGCGGCTGTAGGCTTCATCACCTTGGATGCGGGCAATGACTTCTTTGAACCCACCTACGCTTCCTTCGTGGTAGGAGGTGATGGTAAAGTCCCATCCTTTTCGTTCGGCATAGCGCTGATACATACGAAGCAAATCACCTGCGAACAGTGCTGCTTCGTCCCCCCCTGTTCCGGCACGAATCTCTAAAATCACTGGTTTGCCTTCATTGGGGTCCCGAGGTAATAACAACCGCTTTAATTGTAATTCCACTTCTGGTAGTTGTTGCTCTATGGTTTTTAACTCTTCTTGGGCTAATTGCTGTAGTTCGTCATCACTTTCGTTTTGTAAAATGTTTTTTGCTTCTTGTCGTCGTTCAAGGAGGTCTTCATAAATCTTTATGGTTTCAACAACAGGCTGTAAGCGCTTATACTCTTTATGCACTTCAGCATAGCGCTTTGTGTCGGCTATGATGTTTGGGTCTGCTAATTGTTTTTCTAAAACAGCAAACCGCTCTTTAATCTTTTGTAATCGTTCTATCATGAGGGTACAAAGTTAAAGACTTCGTTCGTAAGGGATAAAGAGCACCAAAGGGGGTTCTATAATGATAAAGGCGGCTTTTTTTAAAGGATGTTCATGTGCTTTACGAAAGTCCTCCACGTTTTCTCTACGAATGAATTGTTGTTGGACTAAGGTTTCTAATAACGTTGCATGGATATACCACGAGGAATGGGGAGGGTATAACAAAGGAATTCCTTTTTGAATAGGCTCTTTAGCGGCTAAAAACACAGGATTTTTAGAAATGCGCTCTTTTAAGACTTGTCGTGTGATTTGATAGAAGATGTCTTGGTATTTTCTAAAGGTTTCTTTTAGGCTTTGCAATATGAAGGTATTATCCATCAGATTTCTTCGGGTTTAAGGACTAAGTTTAGTTTTTCCAGGTCGCCTGCGCCTTCTCTCAGGACAACGATGTTGTCTTCTCCTTGGCTGACGTCTATAACAGTAGAGGGGATGATTCCTCCTGGTCCGCCATCTATGACGGCATCTACGATTTTTCCGTATTTTTCATGAATGAGTTCGGGGTCGGTTTTATATTCTAAGGGGTCTTCGCTATCTTTTAAGCTGGTTGTTAACAAAGGATTTCCAAGGGCTTTTACAATAGCGGTTGTAACAGGATGGTCTACTACTCGGATGCCAATGGTCTTTCTACGGGTTTGAAAATGGCGAGGAACTTTTTTAGACGCTTTTAAAATAAAGGTGTAGGGACCTGGCAAGGCTCTTTTGAGCAGTTTATAAACAGGAGTAGAGACACCCACGGCGTATTCACCGATGATGCTTACGCTTTCACAGACACAGGAGAAAAGGGCTTTTCCGGGTTCAATACCGCGGATGCGGCAAAGTCGTTCTGCAGCTTTTTTGTTCATTATGTCGCAGCCAATGGCGTAAACAGTATCGGTAGGATAAATAATAACGCCTCCTTCTTTTAAAATCTCCACAACTCGGTTAATAAGCCGCTGCTGCGGATGCTTGGAATTGATGCGTAGTAACATTGTTTTTTGTTTTTTTGCCCTTAACTTCGCTCCTACGAAATTGGGAAAATTTTTTATTCGTACCAAATTTGTAGCGATGATAAGAAAAGTCTTTCTCTTATGCTTGAGCTTGTTATATGCTCAAGTTCAGGATTATGAGCCTCCGAAAGTGGAAAAAATCCCTTACTTAGGGTTACGCATCATTTCTGGAAGAAGCCGATTAGCCAATAACGAGCTCAATCCCGATACAACGACTAACTTAAGACGTCAATTTACCTTAGGGTTCTTAGCGGGCATTACCTTGGGATACCGATTTAGTAAAAACTTTTCTTTAGAAATTCTTCCTACAGTGGCAAATCTTGGTGAAACCTATTTTGGGAAAACGTTTCAGGGAGATAACTTCATACGGCAGAGTCGTATTACCTATATTCAATTGGCTGTATTACCTCGGGGACAACTGCGCCTTAATGCACAAACGTATTTGAATGTTTCTCTTGGTCCTTATGTTGCTGCCTTGGTAAATGCTTCCGAATCATTTGAGAATGAGCCTATTAACTTTGGTGCAGGGGGAATTGCTGCAAAAGACCTCTATAGACTCTTTGCTTTCGGTTATCAAATAGGAGTCGGCTTAGAAGTTTTCTTTTCTCAAAAGTTTGGTGTGGAGTTCCTTGCTCAATGGATGCACACCATTACGGATATTGAAAACAAAAAATTACAGTGGTTAAATCCTGCATCGCGCCAGCAAGAGCGGTTTTACGATAACTATTACAGTTATGAACCTTGGGGGGAAGCAATGCGAGAAGCCCTCTTTAGAAAAAGCCTACGAAGAGTAGAACCAACTCATATTACTTTGTTAGGACTTTCGGTTTCTCTGAATTATTATTTTGTTAAATTGTAAACCTATGCAATGGCGTAAAAATATTCCGAATTTTTTACCGAAGAATTTTGTTAACAAAACAGTAGATTGGCATGAGAAGAAGGCGAAGGACACCTGGCAGATTTTTAAGATTATAGCGGAGTTTGTAGATGGTTTTGAGAAGTTATCGCAGATTGGACCGTGCGTAGCGATTTTTGGTTCAGCACGAGCGAAACCAGGGGATGCGATTTATGAACTTACCGTAGAGGTTGCCAAGGCGGTAGGAGACAGTGGCTATGGCATCATTACAGGCGGTGGACCTGGAGTGATGGAAGCGGCAAACAAAGGAGCACAAGCCGTCGGCGCCTACTCCGTCGGACTAAACATCCTTTTACCTTTTGAACAAACTCCTAATCCTTACATAGACCCCGATTTATTAATGCACTTCAATTATTTCTTTGTGCGGAAAGTGATGTTTGTGAAGTATTCTCAGGCTTTTGTTGTGATGCCCGGCGGCTTTGGCACCTTAGATGAACTCTTTGAAGCCCTCACCTTAATACAAACTCAAAAAATTGACCGCTTCCCCGTCATCTTAGTAGGTTCTGAATACTGGAACCCTTTAGTGCAATGGATAAAAAACACCCTTTTGGAAACCTATCACTACATCTCCCCAGAAGACCTCTTCCTATTCACCGTCGTAGATACTCCTAAAGAAGTTGTGAAAGTATTGGATGAGTTCTATTCTCAGTTCCTCCATAGTCCTAAGTTTTAAATCCATGTTGTTGCTATTGGCTTTGCTGCCTTCTGTTGTTATCTTAGCCCTCGTTTATTGGATGGATAAATATGAAAAAGAATCTCATACCCATTTGCAATTAGCCCTTTTCTTAGGCAGTGCTATTTTTGTTGTTGCATGGTTCATAGAAGAACAATGGAATTCATTGAATCTAAATAACACTTTTATCAATGCTTTTTTTCAAACCGCTTTTGTTGAAGAAGGATTAAAGTTCTGTATTTTAATGTTGTTTTTTTATCCTCGAAGTTTCTTTAACGAGCCTTTTGATGGAATCGTTTATGGCGTATACATAAGTACAGGCTTTGCTACTGTAGAAAACCTTTTTTATGTCTATGGTGTGCAAGATGCTTATACGGTTGCCATTTTGAGAATGTTTAGTGCTGTTCCTTTGCATGCTGTTGCAGGGGTATTACTGGGTTACTATGCAGGATGCAAAAAGTTTTTCCATTATCATGGTATAAGGTCTTTAGTGCTTGGTTTTGTTTTTGCTTTCTTACTTCACGGACTATATGATTATTTTTTATTGCAGAAAATTCATTATTGGCTTATTGTTTTTTCTTTTTTGGTGTTAGGCATAGGAGTTTATTATAGTTTACGGGCTATGCGTATACATCAAGAAGCTTCTCCTTTTAAGCCATGAAAAAAGGAGTGTTTTCACTTTTAAGTGTGTTTTATATCGTTTTAGCTCAGCAGTCGTTTCATTTTTACGGCAGTTGGGATGGCTTATTTATTCATGTTCGTTGTAAGAATCGGTGGAGGGTGAACAATGCTTTTCATGTGCGGCGTGTCGGTGGATTAAGTCTACCTCAGCAAAACTTATGGCGTCCATCGTTGCAATACCAGTTCAATGCCCACTTTGCTGCTTTCTTAGGTTACTCCTACATTGAGCATTTCCCTTATCGTACTAAGGAAGTTTCTCCTGTTACGGTGGAAAACAATATTTGGGAGCAATGGGTTTGGAAGCATGTTTTAAAAAAACATTTTGCTATAAAGCATCGTTTTCGTTTAGAGCATCGTTGGCGTGGAGGGAAGTTTTCTAATCGTTTTCGTTATCGTTTTATTGTAAAGTATCCTAAGAAGGGGGTTTTTTATGTAAAAGTTTATGGAGAGTGGTTTTTAGCACGTTTATTACAAGATAGGGATTTTAATCAGCAGCGTTATTATTTAGGTGTAGGATGGCGGCGTCAGCGTTTAGAGTTTGCTATTGGGTATTTACATCGGGCAGTAAAAAGGAAGGAGCGATGGGAGCAGAACCATTTGGCAAATATGAAAATGGCTATTTATTTTGGGGAATGAGATGCGTTGGGTGGTATTGTGCTGGGGATATTTGTTTGCTCAGGAACATGCCCTTTTATGGGGACAAGCCCAAGCGGGAAGCGCTGCTAAAGGTAGTCTCTATGCCCCTGTGCAAAATCCCGCTGCAATGTTCCAAACCCTTAAACCTCAATTCAGTGCTACCTTCACTAAACCCTATATGCTGGCTATCACCGCATTCACTTTCAATGCAACCCTCCCCTTCCTAAAACAACATTACTTAGGAACCTACTTATATCACTATGGATTTGAAAACTATCAAGAAATCAACGCTTCCTTTTCGTATGCGTATGCTTTTAAAAACCAATGGAGTTTAGCACTTAAAGCGATTTATCTTTATCAATCTACGGGAGAACCCTATACTCCTTTCCAGCAAATTGCCTTAGAAGCAGGTACTTTATTGCAATTAACACCCCAATGGGATATTGCCGTATGGGCAACCAATATCAATGGAGCATTAGACCAAAATAATCAATTACTGCCTGTGCGTTATATCCTTGGACTCCATCATCAACCCAATCCGAAAACCCATCTTTATTTAGATATAGAGAAGTCTTTGCGTTTGCCCTTAGCAGTTCGTAGTGCTTTGTATTATAATGTTTACAAAACGGTTTCCATTACCGTAGGTATGGGTAATGTTCCGCAACGTTTCGCCTTAGGGATGGAACTACGTTATGAAGCGCTGCTTTTCCACTGGGCAATCCAATATCATCCGCAACTACAATGGACACCTGTGATTTCCCTCTCTTTTAATCCTGAATATGCGAAGCAAGCTGCTGCTACTGCTGTTAGCGATTAACGTAATGGCACAACAAGAAGAAATTGAAGATGCTGCCATTAGCGTAGAAGCAGGGGCTTTAGATTGGACCACCTATACTCAACAATTAGCCTATTGGAAGAAACATCCTATGGACTTAAATAAAGCGGATGTACAATCGTTATTGTTGTTGCCTGGTATGAATGAAGTACTTGTTCGGAATTTAAAAAAGCACATAGAGCGTTACGGACCATTGCTGTCTGTTTATGAGTTGCAAGCGGTTCCTGGGTTTACCCCAGAGGTGATACATAAGTTATTGCCTTATGTAACAGTGAAGCCTGCTACGGTGTACGACTGGCGTAGTGGAGAGCACTGGAGTAGAGTACCTTCTTGGGAGCAGTGGAAAGAGGGACGTTGGCAGTGGTGGCTACGAGGAAGCACAACTTTACAGCCGGCTAAAGGCTTTGTTGTAGATAGTGGAGGGTTCTTAGGAAATCCTTGGCGCTATTATCAACGACTAATTTACCGCAATGCGGCAAGAGTGCAGTGGGGAATTATCATGGAAAAGGACCCAGGAGAGCCACAACAATGGAGTACAGAACAACGATACTACGGCTGGGACTTTATCTCCCCGCATTTTTATCTATGGGATTGGGGACGGGTTAGAAAACTGGTTATTGGAAACTATACGATTCAATGGGGGGAGGGGCTTTTACTTTCCCGAGGATTTGGGTTTGGAAGGGGCGTTCAACCGGTCAATAGCATTAAAGCACCTCCTTTAGGAATTCGCCCCTATACTGCTGTTAATGAATATGCTTATTTAAGTGGGGCAGCCACTACCATAGGTATCACAAAACAATGGTACCTCTCTGCAGGTATATCGCAAAAGTATCTTTCTGCCAGTCAACGTGGTGACACAACAGAAGGAATCTCTTATGCACTGTTAAACACGGGGTATCATAACACACCAACTTTATTAAAACAGCGGAAACGATTAAAGGAACAACTATGGATAGGGCGTCTTGCGTGGAAACCGAATGCGTTTCATGAGGTTGGTTGGATTTTCTTAGGGGTAAATTATGGGGATAGCATTGCGCCTTCTTCGTTGCAACCCTATCAGCGTTTTGATTTCCGAGGCAAGGAGCAACGTTTTGCAAGCATGTATTGGCGTACTTTGATAGGGAATTTCCACTTTTTTGGTGAGGGGGCGTTACAGCAGGGGGGTGGTTGGGCTGCTATCGCAGGCATACAATGGGTACCTGACCACGCTATCGCAACAGCATTGCATATCCGCTACTTTTCAAAAGACTTCCAAAGTCCTTATGGTTATGCTTTTGCTCGCCGCCCTTATGCCCTTCAAGCCGAACAAGGTATCTTTTGGGCACTCCAATGGCAAATCGCCCCCTATTGGTACATAGAAAGCTTTTGGGACCAATATCGCTATTTATGGTATCGTTATCGTCAAGACGGCTTGTCAGAAGGCAATGAACAATTTATTCAATTACATTATAAACCTAATAAAACCCTTCATCTACAATGGCGTTTCCGTTATTTAAAAGAGGAACGCAATTTGCCTAGTGCTTTACGAACAGGTCCTTGGAATGTACTTCGTCCCTTTCGGCGTTATCGCGCCCGCATACAACTGCGTTACAAACCCTCGCTTGGTGTTACGCTTACCTCCCGTTTAGAAGGTGTTTGGTATCACCAACAAGCATGGCAGCAAGGTATGTTAGCCTATCAAGAAGTTCGTTTTCCCTTACATAAAACTATTCATTTAAGTCTTCGTTATACGTTTTTTGCTATTCCCTCTTATGATGCACGGATTTATACCTATGAACTGGATGTACCAACGAGCTTTTCTATTCCTGCTTTTTATGGCAAAGGATATAAATTATTGCTGCTATTACGATTTCGCTGGCGTGCTTTTACGTTTTGGTTACGTTTGGCACATACGGTTTGGAGCGACCGCGAAACTATCGGCAGTGGGCTCTATCAAATCAATGACAATGCCTTGACACAAATGAAACTACAACTGCGATGGCAATTTTGATAGCGTTAATTTGTAATAAAAATCACTTTTTTGCAACAAAACTATAATATACCTTTGCATTGGATTATGAAAAGTAAGAAACAAATCCAGACAATAGGGCAACAGTTGCATAGGCGTTCATGGGCTGAGCCATGGAAAATAAAGATGGTAGAGCCTATCCGTTTATTACCTCGGGAAGAAAGAGAAAGAGCCTTGAAAGAAGCGGGTTATAACACTTTCTTGCTTCGTTCCGAAGATGTTTATATTGATTTACTAACAGACAGCGGCACCAGTGCCATGAGCGATAGACAATGGGCAGGGCTAATGCTCGGCGACGAAGCCTATGCAGGTAGTAGAAACTACTATCATTTTGTAGAAACGGTTCAACAATACTACGGCTTTCCTTATGTGGTGCCAACCCACCAAGGAAGAGGTGCAGAACACTTAATCAGTAAAGTGTTAATTAAACCAGGGCAGTACATTCCCGGCAACATGTATTTTACGACAACCAAACTACATCAGGAGCTTGCAGGCGGTACCTTCGTAGATGTCATCATAGACGAAGCCCACGACCCCTATAGCGAACATCCTTTCAAAGGAAATGTTGACATAGATAAGTTAGAAACTTTAATCAGAAAAGTTAAACCAGAAAACATCGCTTATTTGAGCATTGCCGGTACAGTAAACCTGTCTCTTATACACATCTCCGAGCCCCGAGACAGG
>WFXK01000137.1 GCA_015490695.1 Bacteroidota bacterium
AAGTAGTGAAGAGCGTAAACAAATTGATTTGAACTGGATTGCTTTCACTTTGGGAGTAAGAACTTATGGAGATAGAATTTTTAATCCTTGTAATTTGGATTGGCGAGACTTTTTCCCTTGGTTTGGAACACCTGTTTGTTTCCGCTTAGAACAAGCTTTTTTGCAAGGACACCTACCTCCTTATTCTAAATTTTATGAAGACCCTTCCAGAGAAGAACTACAAAAGCTGACCGACATAATGCAACGTGCTGTCCTTGTAGAAATTGTGTTGACACATTTATTAAGGCAATTAGTCCCTTCTTTATATGTTAGGCACCCTATTGAACTTACTTCTGAACTTCAAAAGTGTTTGCAGGAATTCAAAACGGATTTTCATACATTATTGAAAAACGCTGATGAACTCTACAATACAGAGGTGATTATTATTTATCAACAATTTGTTTTTACTTTATTTCATACGCAGTGGGAGTGGGAAGCGAAGAAGGTGATTACTCATTTGCTTCAATGGGTACGGCTTCTTTATAGCCATTTTGGCTATCATCGGGCATTGGATGGTTCTTGTATTTTTACTTTAGCTTATTTACTTTGCTGGGCTCGGTTTTCGCCCAGTATTTTGCCTAAGGATGTTATAGAAGAGCTTCTTAATATGAGCGACCAAATCTTAGAAGGGCATCTTTATCAGCCTCGTTTAACGAGCATACGAGTTATAGGCTTTATGGGATTATGTACTCATAGCGCTTTTTTAAGTGTACTAAAAGGAGATTTAGGAATGGTAAGAAAGATGTTAAAGCGTTTAGAGTGGTTTACTACTTATGAAGGGCTTCCTTATTATTTTCTATTTCCTTATATTATTGCTCGTTTCTGGGAAGCTTTTTTACAGCGAAATTACTCAAGGGCGAAGGTGTGGGTAGAGCGTCTATGGGATTCTTCTTATATAAAAGGCGAAGGAGGAAGAGTAGCCAGTTATCTCATGCAATTTATTGTGGCTTGGGAGTTAGGAGATAGACAATGGACTTATGCTATAGCACAGCAGTTTTATATGTGGAGTTACCGAAACAAAGTAGCACGTCCTATTGCTCGCATTGTGCGAAGTATTGCTAAAAAAGGGTTTAGCTATCTTACTCAAGAGTTTTGGCATAAAAAATTATTAGAGTTAAAAGAAGCTTATGTGGCTTCCCCTTTACTTTCTACGATTGAGTATCAATTTCCTTTGTCGGTTTGGATTCGTTCTAAAATGGAGCAGTTACCTTTTTCTACTGTTTTTTGGAATCGTCCACCCCTTATTCCTTTGAAAGAGAAACAGCAATTAGCCAAAGAAAAAGTAATAGATTGGGAATTGTCATTTGATTATTTAAAGCCTTTGAGGAATTTAATTGTGGTGATGGAGAAGCGATTAAATAACAAGGAATAAAAGTTTCTACCTTTGTGCTGCCCATGCAATCCCGACGTTTTGTCTTTGCTGCGGGGGTCAATTTGGCGCTTGTTGCTCTTCTTTATCTTTTTTCGCCCCCAACTTTTCACGTGAATGATGATGGTGATTTGCTCTACATTTTATCAGGTAGCAAACACATAGCACCTTCTCCTTATACTATGTACATTCATGTTTTATGGGCAAAATGGATAAATCTATGGTATAGTTTCTTCCCTTCAGGACCTTGGTACGCTTTATGGATGATTATTTTTCCCCTTTGGCTTGCTCATTCCATTGGATTGTGGTTGCTTCTACGTTATCTACCTATCACATGGGCATTTTTGTTGTATGCTATTTACTTTTTCATCCTTGGCGGACAAAGCTATCTTTTACTTTCTTTTACGATTGCATCTACTTTCTGTAGTGCTATTGTGCTTCTTTACGGTGTGGTTGCTCAACGTAAAAAAGAAGTTTTAATGGCTGCAGTGCTATTCTTATGGTGTTCTTTACTTCGTTTCAAAGTACCTTTTTATAGTGTCGTAGCACTTTTGCCGCTACTATGGCTATACTATAGACGAAGAAAAATCCCTTTACTGCGATTTAAGCTCCTCATTGCTATTGTAGTTGTCCCCCTTGCTTTTGCGCTCTATTATATAAATCGTGTTCTCCATACAAAAGCTCATGGTTTTGATGTGATTGCTTATAATAATTATCGTGAACTGATCGCTGTTGCCGGGATTCTTGACCATCTTCCTTATCAACAACTCCAAAAACATTTACAAACAATTCAATGGGATACTACAGACCTCCGTGTCTTGCAACGGGGACTAATGCCCAATTTAACCCATTTTTCTATTGAAAAGCTTGAGTATTTAGCAGAAAGGGGCTTAAAGACGCTACCTTATAAAGAACGATTGCAAAAAGCTTTTGTGGTACTTTTTCAAACATGGTACCAACTACCTTTTTATCGTTTTATGTTATTGTGCTTTTTAGCAAATCTTATTTTCTTGTTATGGTTTACGAAGGAAAAAAAAGGGTTTTTTATTCTTTTCTTAATTTCATTCTTGTACCTTGTTCTTGTACACGGATTTATTGGGGTTTATCGTTTTGCTCCATTGCGGTTGGTAATGGGAGTATTTATGGGATACGTCTTCTTTTTCATTGGAATAATAACATTGCCGTCTTGCCAAAAACGTTTTTTTATAGTAGGTGGAATAGTTTTCTTATTCATGGTCTTTCCTTATTATAGACACAAGCAATTTATAGCTGCTAAAATGCATCAATGGAACCAATTCATGGAGGTTTTACAACCTTCGCGGCGTTATTTTGTAACGGCGCCTTATGGGAACTTAATTCCTCCTTTGGAGTCGTTAGAAAAGTTTCGTTCTATGAATATCGTGATTAGTAGTGTCTATTTTCCTGTTAAAGCCGTTCAAGAGCGAATGGATAAATGGCATATTGATGATTTGTTTCTTAGTGTGGCTTGTGGTTCGCTGCAAATGGTAGGTGATACTACTTGTGAAAAAAATTATTTACCTTTGTATACTGCTTATTTG
>WFXK01000138.1 GCA_015490695.1 Bacteroidota bacterium
CCTTATATAGTACAGGCATCTATCTTTTACCCTTTCTAGTCAATATACTAAAGTCCATTATTCCTATATTAAAGAATGCAACTTTCTACAGAGTTTTAGGAGGGTTTCCTTTATTATGGGCAATTTTATTTTTAAGAAGCCTAACCTTCATAAAACAGCGCAGTATCGTTATCATACTATTGATACTACAAGGATATTTAGTCTTAATTTTTAATCGTCAATGGGTTATCAACGTGAATTTATTATTATATCGCTGGGGTGTAGAAACTATCTTTCCGCAGGCACTTTCTAACCTCACCTTAGTAACACACCTTGCCCCCTTTGATCCCATTCGTTTCGCGCAACGATACCCCACTTTTGAACAGCAGTTAGACAGTAAGCTTTTTAATGCTTTACGTGCCATTGTAGGAATTCCTTCAGATACTAACAGAATTGCCTTCATTGGATATTATCCAAATGAAGCACATTATTTTGGACTCTACACTATAGATGCTTACCAAAATAATTATCCTTTAGAATACAAATATCGTTTTCGCCCTATTATTGCAAAAGAATTAGAGAAATTCCCTCCTTTACAACGTTACTTTGACTACTTTGGTAGCCGCTGTTACGTGTTTTCAAGTGAGATAGAGCGTATTCGTTACCTCCGTCAAAAGCAAAAACAGTGTAGTGATTACCATTGTCTTCTTAAGAAAGGACACACTATCACTATCAAACCTGAATTAGATACAAAACAAATGTATCGCTTAGGATGTCGCTATCTTGTCTCTACAGCTCCGTTATTAAATTATAACGAATTACAATTACAACCTATAGATACTTTAGAACATGCCAAAAGCTTTTGGCAATTCTATGTATACAAATTGCTAAAAACAAAGGATGAAAACATTGCTTCATAGCAAATAGTGCTCTTTATAAAGCGCAAAGGGGGAAATCCATTGGTTGGTAGCCTGCAAATAATAAAGCCGAAATCGCCGCCACGCCATTTGAACCGCTACACACGGAGCAGGATAATGCCTACTTTTATAAGTCCCTAAATGCCACCAATACCATTGCTGCTTAGGTAAACGCCTTAACTCAGGGAGCCATTTTTTTATATCCTTACCATAACGACGCAATAAGCGATGAAACGCCAAAGGGAAAAAATGCCATTGCACCTGCATCATTCCCGCATAATACATCCACAATCCACTTAAATAACGCCACTCCTGCCAAGGATAATGGCTTATATACCACTCAAAAACCTCATTCCACGGCAATAATAAATAACAACAACAAAACACAATGAACGAATAAAGCTCCTGCCACGATAAAACAACACGTTGATGAATCTTTCTACAAATATAATCAATCCATGGAATTCCTGTTTCTCCCTTTTCTAATAAAGGCAAAAATTTTTCTATTGCATTCCAAGGTAAAGTAATTTGTAAAAGTCCTTGCGGTTTTTTAAAAGCTTCAGGACGGATAAAATACCAGCGCAGGAAAAAATCTCGTTGCGCTAAACGAAAACGCACTGCTTTGAAATTCGCTGTATGGAACTGCTCCAAATAAAATTGTTGTGGATGTTGTTTTTTTACACTCAAAGCATACATCAATTGGTCTACAGGATGGTCTCCCCAAGGGGTCAGTACTTTACAAGGTAAAAGACGCCAATGTTTTTCTGGCGTTGTTTCAGAAACAAAGCTTTTTGTTTTGTAAGTAGCTAACAATGGCAAACACCCATAATAAAAATCACTAAGTCGCTTAGGGAAGCGCTCTAAAGAGAAAGGAAGGTGATGCTTTGGTATCCAAAAAGGATAAGGAACTTCTTTAGCATGCTTAGGAATCGCTGTTGTTGTGTACACATGGATTATTTGCAGTTTATTTTGATACCAACAAGAAAAATAGCGGTTTTTATCTTGTAAAAGGACAACACCTCTACCTTGCAGGTTTGCCCATTGTACGGGGTCATAAAGGTGGTAGTAGTTCATTCTTTATGGCCAGGCGAGTGGAAAAAGCGCTTCCATCGCAGTGATAACCCCTCCTTATACGATAAAATCACCAACAGCGGTTTTCCTACAATATGATCTTCAGGTACAAACCCCCAAAAACGACTATCTAAGGAATTATAACGATTATCACCCATCATAAAGTAGTAATCCATACCAAAAGTATAGGTCTTTGCCAATTTGCCGTCAATGTAATAATCATTCCCACGCTTTTCTAAAGTATGATGCTCATAATCTGCGATAACACGCTTATAAAGCACTACATTTTTTTCTGTTAGAGGGATTGTCATCCCCTTCTTGGGGACTACTAAAGGACCGAAATAATCAATATTCCATCGTACGATAGTGGTATCCCACGGATAGACTTGAATATCGGGACGATTAGGAGGCTGTAAGAACCGCTCTATTTTTTTTACATTAGACCATTGCTTAAATATTTCTACCATTTCTTTTGTCATAAAAAAGAAATAACGATAAGGGGGCATGATGGGTTCGTAGTTTTTATTCGGGTCACGGGGGTCTCTATAGCCATAACGTTTAAGAATCTTAGGATTAAAACCTTGTCCGTTGGTTTCAACAATGTAAGCGTATTGTAATCCTGGGGGTTCCCATGCTTTTTTACCATTTATATAAAGCACTCCTGCACGGATTTCTACAGTATCTCCTGGAATCGCTACACAGCGTTTAATGTAATTTTCTTTCACAGAAGGGTATTTCATGGGGCCTAATTGGGGATTATTGGGTTTTATATCATCAGCAGGATAATTAAAAACGACCACATCATAACGTTTGATTTTAGTAAGTCCCGGAAGGCGTTTATAAGGCAGGACAATCCAGTCTAAGAAGGAAGGCGTATTGGTAAAAGGGATTCGGTTATGAATTAAGGGGATGCTTAAAGGAATCATAGGTAATCGGGCGCCGTAATGGAATTTGCTGACTAACAGGAAGTCACCTGCATAGAGGGTACGTTCCATAG
>WFXK01000139.1 GCA_015490695.1 Bacteroidota bacterium
CAATCTTTCAGACCTATCATTGCTGACAAGTGAGGAACCAGAAGAGATTGTATTCCAACTTACTCACAGCGCATTAAGAAGAGTATTACTGAAATTACTGACGAAAGAAGAGAAACAACGTTACTATGAACGCATTTTACAATACTTTTTTGAAGTCTTATCTCCTGAAGAGCGAGAACAACAAGTGTTTACTATTGCAGAGTACTTAATGGAAGGAATGCCCTCTAATCCCTCATTAGAAATGTTAATGTTTTTGCTCTATGCTGCTAAAGTGGCTTTAACAACGGGAGAGGCAGAGAAAGCCCTACAGTATGCTCAAAAGACTATTAAAGCCCTACCTGAAAAAACCCTGTGGAAACAATACCCTTCTTTAGCGCAAGAAACCTATTTGACTATTGCCAAAGCATCCGTTGCACTACATAAAATGGAATATTTTGAAGAAGCCCTTAAGAATTTGGTGCTCCATCAAACCCAACCCGAACAACTTTTACAACTTTATCAACTTCATATCCAGTCCTTAGCAATTGTTGGTGATTATGAAGAGGCGTTAGCAGTTGCAAGAAACGTGTTAAAGACATTTTTAAAATTAGAAATTCCACAGAAGGTCAAAGAACGAGAATGGAAGAAGTTGTTATGGGAGCTCAGAGCGAAATTGTTTGTACGCAATATTTGGGGAGGATTACGCAGTGTGCTTTCTATTGGTCCTAAAAAAGGTGCTACGCCTGCAGAAGAGTTAGCTTTAGCAAACATTGCAGCATTAGCGCGGGCAAAAGAAGTCCGACAACCTTCTGTAATTGCTACTTTACAATTACTGCATAATGCTTTTTTACCTGCTTTACTCTTAGAGCCCGAAACTGCCCTGTGGATTGTATTACAATTCATTACAAAAAGCATTGAAGAAGGAAAAAGTGCTATTTCTGCTGTTGGTTATACGCTCTTTGGTGCTGTCTTATCTAAATGGTTAGATGATGAGCATTTACCCGCTAAAGCCCTAAGCCAAGTTGCAGAAGCCATCTTAGAAGAATATCCCGGCGCTATCTATGAAAAAATCTATGCAGCTATCTACCGAAACGTTTTTATCCTCCACTGGCATACCCCTATTAAAGAGCTGCTACCTAAATTGAAAGAAGGTTATCAATCCAGCTACCAGCAAGGACTCTATCATTTCTCCAATTTTACTGCTGTTTATCACGTTGTTTACGGACTTATCCAAGGAGAAACATTGGTCTCGTTATTGAAAACCACTCGCGACTATCTTAATGAATTGCAATCGCATGCTACAACGCCCTTTACACAAACCTTAGAACTTCTCCAACAACTAATAGAGCAGCTCCATCGTATTGAAGCACAAGAACTACCATCGCTTAAAGAAGTACCGAAAAACTTCCTTGGACAAATCCAACACTTTCTTTACTTATACGTGTTCTTATGTAAAGGGGCTTATACGTATGCCGCTGCCCATGGCAAAAACGCTTACGACTACTTACACTATACCAACGGAACAGCTTTACATTGGGCTACGCAATATTATTACGCCTTGGCGCTCTTGCATTTAGATACGCTGTCAGAGGAACAAAAAGGAACCTTAGAAACTTTACTGCAACGCTTTCAAAAATATCAGAAATATTATGAAGACTTCGCTATTCGGTATCGCTTTTTAATGGCTTTGAAGTTACGCCAAGATGGCAAATTAGAAGAGGCACAGAAACAACTTTTACACTTGGAGAATGCTTTACAACTATCGTTTTTAGAACAGGGATTGCTCCATGAGAATTTAGTAAAGATTGCGTTGCTTCAGGGGAACATGGAACAAGCGGCGTTGTATCTTTCGCAAGCATTCACTGCTTATGAACGTTGGGGAGCACATACCCGTATTGCCGCTTTAAAACAAATCCATCAAAGTTTAATGCCGTCTGTAGCCACCTATGATCCCCACCACACCACAACTACCTTAGGAACCACTACCTTACAAGAACTTAAACAAATAGATTCGCTCGTGGTCCACCTTGCAGAAACCATTGCTAAACAACCCGATGTAGATAAAATCATGGAGCGTTTGATTTATTATGTGCTCATCAATACAGGTGCCGAACGGGTTATTATCCTAATGGATAAAGAACAACGCTTGATAGTAAAAGCTGTTTGCGATTCTGAACATTTAACAGAACCTAAAACCCATTTAATCATTCCCATAGAGCAATACGAAGAGCTGCCCCATAGCATCGTTACTTACGTACACCGTACGCATACGCCCTTAAAGGTCGCTTACGGTTCAGAACAATACGTACAATTCCAAAATGACCCCTACTTGCAACAATACGAACCCAAAGGGCTGTATCTCTATCCTATCCGTTTCCAAGGGAAGTGGATAGGAATATTGTATTTAGAGCACCGTAAAGTAAGTGATGTACTTTTCCATGAACAAGTAGAACAAGTACTAAAAGCACTTCAACCCCATGTAGGGATGTTGTTATGGCATTATCAAATGAAAGAAGAAATGGAAAAAGCCATAGCACAAAGAACCCAAGCGTTGGAGGAAGCACAAAAAGTACTTACTGCCCGAACTTTACAATTAGAACGACAAAAACGCATTATAGAAAATTACAATCAACGTTTAGAAGCGGGGATTAAATACGCAAGCCGTATTCAAAGAATCATTCTGCATTCCGAGGTCCAATTTAAGCAACGTTTTCCTAAGGGGTTTGTGCTATGGCAACCTGCTGATGTGCTATCAGGGGACTTCTTTTTCGCTTGGCAAAAAGGAACACACAACATCATCATCGTAGGCGATTGTACAGGTCATGGTATTCCCGCATCATTATTAACCATTTTAGGGACAGTAACGCTACATAGAATCATTGTTAACGAAAACGTTTACGACCCAGTAACCATTTTACAACGTCTTAATGAGGAATTTTATGCAGCGTTGTCAGCGGAGCTGGAGAAACCGCTAAACGATGGTATGGATGTTGCCGTTGTGGTGATTAATCAAGAGAAAAAGACGCTTACCTATGCAGGTGCCCGAATGCCTATTGTGCTTATTCAACAAGACCAATTACAAGTGTTAACCCCTTCTAAGCATACCATCGGAGAATTTAACGTCTTTGGCTTAGAACGCTCTTTTGAAGCACAACAAATCATTATTAACGACGAAACAAAAGTGTACATGTTCTCTGATGGTTATAAAGACCAATTTGGTGGCATTGAAGGAAAGAAATTAGGGGCAAAACGTTTTTATTCTCTGCTACAAACTGTCGCTAATTTACCTTGGGAAGAGCAAAAGAAACATTTATGGGATGCCCATTTGCGATGGCGAGGAAATAAATTCCCACAAACCGATGACATTATCGTTTTAGGGTTTGCTGCTATGCAATAGGTTCAAAACGGGCTTGAAAAAAGCGTAAATACTTAGGTTCGTATACCATACGCAACCCTTTTACTTTATGGGCATTTTTATAAACATTGACTACGGATTCTGCGACAATATCTAAATGGGCTTGGGTGTAGACCCTGCGGGGAATCGTCAAACGGGCTAATTCTAACTTAGGATAGATGTGTTTTCCTGTTTTGGGGTCTCTGCCTGCACTTACGATGCCTCGTTCCATGGCGCGCACACCGGAATCCAAGTACAACTGCGCTACTAAGGTTTGAGCAGGAAACTCATCTTGCGGAATGTGAGGATAAAAGGCTTTAGCATCTAAAAAAACAGCATGCCCTCCGCAGGGACGTACAATGGGAATATCCCAACTATCTAATAAATCCCATAAATACCGTACTTGTCCTATCCTCGCTCTAACATAATCATCTTGAACCGATTCTTTAATACCAATAGCCATGGCTTCCATGTCTCTACCTGCTAAGCCACCATAGGTGTGAAGACCCTCATAAACCACTACTAAATTGCGTAATTGGTCATAAATGGCTTTATCTCGGACAGCAACCCAACCACCGATGTTTACTAAGTGGTCTTTTTTTCCACTCATCCAGGCACCATCAGCATAAGAACAAAACTCTTTTAATATCGTTGCAATAGGAACTTCTTTGTATCCTTTTTCACGCTCTTGAATAAAAAAGCAGTTTTCTACTAAACGAGTAGCATCTAAAAAGAGCAACAATCCATATTTATCGCAGATTTCACGAACTTTACGGATGTTTTCCATACTGATGGGTTGCCCTC
>WFXK01000140.1 GCA_015490695.1 Bacteroidota bacterium
CGCATTGACCTGAACACAAGCGACGCAAAAACTACAGGCTACACGCATAAACCCAACGACGCCAAAACTCCTTGCGGCGTAGGCGGCTGTTGCGTCATGCCGAACGAATGTGAGGCATCTCTTTTTAGGAAACTATGGAAACTCTGAAAGTTTCCTCAAGCTTCCAATAAAAGAGCACAAGGAAAAACCTGCACTGAGATTCCTCGCTTACGCTCGGAATGACGCATTAGGTGCAGGGTGTAGGCTGTCGCGTCATGCCGAGCGAATGCGAGGCATCTCTTTGGAAACTCCAGAAACTCTGAAAGTTTCCTTCAGTTTCCAGTAAAAAAGCACAAGGAAAAACCCGCACTGAGATTCCTCGCTACGCTCGGAATGACACACACTAATGGAACGACGCACATAACCCAATCACAAACAATACAAAACTTGCAAACCACACGCACAAACTCAACAACGCCAGAACCTCCCTACAGCGCGGGCGGCTACCGCGTCATGCCGAACGAACGTGAGACATCTCTTACTTCACAATCCGAACCACTGCATTCTCCCCATAACGAGACAACAACGCCAAACTATCTCCACGATAATAATACAAATCATAACGCAACGTAACCGCCTGCTTGTAACACCTATAACGCAATGGCACACAACACATCTTAGTTACCGACAATATCAAGGTATCTGGTGAATATAATGCAGGCACATACAAAACATATACAGGATATTCCACTACAGAAGTATCCGGCAATGCATCCCACCCCAAACGGTTATCATAAATAAATACCCTAAATGCTGTCCCGTAAAGTGTTTGTTCCTTAGCAACATGATAAATGTAACTTCTACCTCCTGTGGTGTCTATAAAAATTATGGAATCTACTATTGCGCTATCTATTAAATTGATAAAACGACCACTGCTGTCTTTCGTTCCTATGGCTAACGGAGGTAAAACCATAGGCTGTTCTGTTGTCAGGGGTGCTAAAGTCTCCTCACAACGTTCTTTGCACTGCAGCAATAGCAATAATACTACCCCGAAACTTAACAATCGTCTCATAGGTGTAGTAACAATTTATGGTATAAAACGCCTTTCTCGTTCTGAACTTTCAACAAATAAGCGCCTGATTCTAAATCCTCTACTTCAATCACTCCACGATGGCAAGCACTACAAGTGCTTTCATAAACTTTCTTCCCTGTGATGGTGTACAAAGTCATCTTCCATGTTGATTCAAATGGGAAATCTACAAAAAGCGTAGAAGAAAACGGATTAGGATAGACCCGAATAAACGGAGCCAAATGCAAAGGTACAGCAAGAGGCGCTTTAGAAGCCGTAGCCTGCACAGGAGGAAAAGACGAAACACCATTTGCTTTTCGTTCCGCTAACAATTTATTGCTTTGACAAGCACTAATGGTGATAGGGGCTATTTCGGCTGTAAATTCCGCACCCTCTTCTACTTCAAAGCCCGGAAGTAGGTCTATCGCCCCTTCCGATTGAAACAAAACAGAGGTTCCTGCAGGGATTTTTAGCGTCTCTCCAGTGCAAGGTGCGCTTAAGTAATCCCATGCATAAAACGATTGAAGCGCCGATGTAGCCGCAATCTTGCTTTGAGGAACACACGCTGATAAATAAGGCACGCAGCGCTCTACAGATAAAATGTAATCACTAAGCACAAACGAAGGAGAAAGCAAAGCCACAGAAAGGTAATATTTCCCTCCTGGTACTGTCTCAACAACCAGCGCCGAATAATTCCCCTGCCCTGAATTATCATCCGAAGCAATAGGAACTAAGTTATTATTGACTTCTTGATAAAGCGCTATATAAGTGTCTGCATCGTTAAAATGCCCCTTGGAAGTGCGAATACGCAAATACTTGTCTTCTTTCCCAAACGTCATAAACCAAACCCAGTCTATATCGCAGGGAATCCAGCCATATCCATTCCATGACCAATGAAATGTGTGATGCTGAGGAACATCCAAAACAAAGTTCCTTGCAATGAAATAAACATCATCAGGTTCATGAATATCTGGAGTAGAAAATTGCTGAGCGTAAATGTTACTAGAACCACTTGCTGCCATGCAATACAACATCGCTGTTACTTGCATCGGAGAAAGATGATAAGGATCGCAGATTGTACTATAAGTATTGGCTGACATCACATTACGTAAATCAGGGCTATAAACATCCCCCCAATGGTCAGTTTTAGTACCATTATAAGAGCATGACATAGTGTCCCTTAGTTTATAAGAATCTTCATAGTCTGCCGGAGTATCGCAGAATAAGTCTCCATTTACTTCACACCCTTTTCTTCCCAGTTTGTTATTTATGAGCCAAAGACAATAAAAAGAGATTGGAGGTATAAAACAGAGTCCAGGACTAATACACCAATCCAATTGGAAAATCCGATTTCTATTTACAGGTTCTTGTTTGCATTTGCCTTTGTCTGCATTTCGATAGGTGTGTTGTAAGCAAAAATAATGCCCTATCTCATGAAGTAAAGTACGAGTGCCAACGCTATCAAAGAAGTGTTTTCTTTCAATCAAAATAATGGGCATAGGAGGAGGATTAATGCAAGGAGAATAGACTCCATAAGCATCGGAAATAGCATCTACCAAATAAACATTTACAAATCCAGGAATTGCAGAAGGCTTAAGTTTAAGGCAACCTGAGATAGGATCCCATACACTCTTACTATTTGTAATTTGTCCCCACGTACAATAAGAATAGAATTGAAACGGCGCTTGAGCATAGTATAGGCTTCTATTAGTGCTATCCAAATTCTCTTGGATAGCTTTCCATAGTTGTTTTTCATCGGGAAGCACTTCATCTACATTCCAAAAGTATAAAGGAACATT
This sequence comes from Bacteroidota bacterium, assembly GCA_015490695.1. Taxonomy (GTDB): domain Bacteria; phylum Bacteroidota; class Bacteroidia; order SpSt-205; family S141-50; genus S141-50. The sequence continues at coordinate 2,848 of WFXK01000140.1, forward strand.
ATAAAGCACATTTCTCACTTCATAAGGTTTTTGTGCTGTTTTAGAAGGGGGTGGATTAGAGAAAAGTCCAAGGCTATCGGCGTAGTGGATTAAAAAGGCGTTGTTGCCAAACCAAGGATATTGCTCTAACAATGAATCGGGACTATCAGGGGTACCACATAAAACTTGAGAAAAACCCCAAGTAATCCAACCAAGACAGACTATCCAACGCAGCATGGCTATTTTTATTTTGTTATAATACAATAACCTCTTTTTATGGGTACTTCTTTCCACTGGTTTGCTTCTTTACGACGAATCTCGTAGGCACTGATCCCGACTATTTCCGTAATACATATAGGGGCAACCGGTATAGTCTTTAATAACAGCGTATCTGAGGGATATTTTCCCATGTAGGATAAATAAAGTTCATAGATCATTGACCTTTTACCATAGTAGTAAAAACTATCTCTTGCTTTATTACAGAAGTCAGAACCTAAAAAATCTATTTTGATACCCTTCAAACCAGTGGCTTCTCTGATTCCAAATCGTAGTCCATTTTTTCCATAGGCTATAATAGAATCAGCGCTTAATGCGCCTTTTTCTATAAGGTTTTCTCCTGTTGAATCGTCCTTAAAAACTATATACAAGCCCACATTGCACATTTTTGAATAACTATCTATTACAGGATCTCTTTTCTTAGGGCATTCACAACTCCATGGAAGA